>WLHM01000006.1 GCA_009702725.1 Actinomycetota bacterium
ACTTTTATTTGTTGGCGCCAAGGTTGAGTTGCCAGATACTCCGAGATAGTTAGTTGCGCGAAGTTTGAAGGGCATAGCACTGCGGATTCGGCAGCCAGCACCAATTTCTCGCGCACCCCGTGCGGGGCAACGGCCCAACCAACACGAAGGCCAGAAGCGATTGTCTTTGAGAATGAGCCGAGATAGATGACCCCATCGGCGTCGTCAGCGCGCATCGCACGCGGCACCTCACCGTCAAAGCCGAGCAAGCCGTATGGGTCGTCTTCGAGAACTAGGATCCCCGCTTGTTGAGCGACGGCTAAAATTTCAAGTCGACGTTGGGCGCCTTGTGATACGCCGGCTGGATTATGGAACGAGGGAATGGTGTAGATCATCTTGATGCGCCGACCCGAGGCCCGAACGCGCGCAATTGCCTCACTCAAAGCCGCAGGCACCAAGCCTTCATCGTCCATAGCGACATGCTCAACACCGCATTGATAGGCCCGGAAAACCCCGAGCGCTCCGACATAGGACGGCGCCTCGACAAGGACGACGTCACCCGGGTCGCAGAAAACTCGAGTGACTAGATCCAGGGCCATTTGTGACCCGGTGGTCACCACGATGTCATCGGGGTGGGCGACAACCCCGACATCGCGCATAACATCTAAAATCTGCTCGCGCAGTACTACGTCGCCCTGACCGGATCCATACTGCAGGGCTTGGGCACCCCGATTCAGGAGCAGCGTTCTTACCGTCTCAGCGAGTTGATCCATGGGTAGAGCCTGAACAAATGGCATCCCACCGGCTAAAGAAACCACCTCGGGTCGGGAAGCCACCGAGAAAAGCGCCCGGATTTCAGAGGCAGCCATGCCATTGGTGCGCTCCGCATAGGAGTCAACCCAAGAATCAAGGCGAGAACCGGTCATAGCGCCTTACGATAGGCCACATGATGCGGATCCTCGGCTGGGCACTGCTCCTTTTGGGTGTTGGGGTGCTGGGCGGCTTTATCGCCCGGCTGGTTTTGCCGCATCCAGTGGCGCCCAATTACTTGCCGACTTCGGATTGAATGGCCACCGGTTAGCGTGCCATTTTCGGTGAGATTGAGTGGTCGCGACCGCGACAGCCCGCAGAACACCAAGAAATGACAGGCTTGACTAGCAAGAAATGACAGGTGGCCTGATAGGTCTAATTTGGGGAGCAAAACCGCTGTAGGGCGGTTGCGATGGCCTCAGCCGATGCGTCCTGCATTTTTACATCGCTCAGCCTGCTCGCATCCAACGGGTTGGACATATATCCGAGCTCAACGCGAACGGCAGGAACCCGAGTAAGTCGAAGTAGATCCCAAGTGCGCGGATGGGTGCGGCAATCAACTGCCCCGGTTCGCGCACAAAGTTCGCTTTGAATAAGTTCAGCCAAAGCTCGACCATTTGCGGAGTGCGCGCCGGCATCTGGTGCACCAAAGTAGAAGGTGGCTGCGCCGCCGGCTCGATTACTAGCAAGTTGTGTTGCGTGTATTGACACCACCACATCAACACCCATTCGATTGGCGAAATCCGCGCGTTCAGCCTCACCCAAAGTACTACTTGGTTGCGCGATGTGGGTGAGTAAAACCTGGGTTCCAAGTGCAGCTAGTCGACCCTCAACTCGCACCGCAACCGCTTCACAGAGATCAGCGCCAAGGTCACTGCCAGGATCGAGTAGCACAACTTTGTCAGCAATCCCGGTCTGCAATGAAGTTAGACTTACGTGATCGCGAAGCCGCGCAGCATTGCCGCCACTGATTGTTCGCATGAGCCGGTCGAAAGCCTTAAATGACTCAGGGCCACAAATGCCGTCAGCATCAACGCCCACGCCTCGTTGAAATTCACGTAAGGCGGTATCGGTGCTTCTGCCGAAGTAGCCATCAGCTCGACCACTATCGAAACCAAGATCATTTAGGCGACGCTGCAACTCAGCTACGTCATCCCCGGTCACCAAATGCCCAGGTACATAACGCAAAACGCGATCACCAAGCTGCCAGCGCGCTTCATCAAGTTGATGAAATGTCTGTGGGCCGACTATCCCATCAACGGTTAAACCGCGCTCTTGTTGAAAGGTACGCACAGCAAGGTCTAATGCCTCATCGAATTTGTCATCTGCGCCGGTACTAAAACGCTCAGCAGTTGACCTCGGTTCATCTGGAAGTAGACCCAGATGCGCAAGCCGTGCGCGCACCTCCGCGACGGCCGCCCCGGTATCACCGTGGCGGATAACCACTACAGATACGGCGCCAGATCAGCGAGTAGCGCCGCCTTGGGCTTGGCGCCGATTATTGACTTAACAACCTCACCGCCCACATAAACATTCAGGGTTGGAATTGAAGTAATGCCATAAGAGGCAGAGATCTGTGGATTCTCGTCGACATTTAACTTTGCAATCACAATATTGTCGTTCTCGCTGGCGATTTCTTCGAGTATCGGGCCAACCATTCGGCACGGGCCGCACCACTCGGCCCAAAAGTCGACAATTACCGGCTTCTCACTTTGCAGCACATCAGCGGTGAAACTTTCATCCGAGACCTTGATGGTCGCGCCCATTTTGTTCTCCTTTGTTCGCTAGATGAATCCTACTCGGCGGCCGCTAGATAACGCTCAGCGTCGAGCGCTGCTGCGCATCCGGTGCCCGCCGCTGTGATGGCTTGCCGGTAGGTGTGGTCGACGAGGTCGCCGCAGGCGAAAACCCCAGTAGCTGAAGTGCGGGTTGATGGTGCGTCGACAGTTACGTACCCGGCATCGTCTAAAGCCACCTGCCCGGGAAGGAGTTCTGAGCGTGGATCGTGACCGATAGCGATGAAAAGCCCGGTCACGGCGAGCTCACGGGCCTCGCCGGTGACGGTGTCGCGCAGCGCCAACCCAGAAACCTTGGTATCACCGAAAACATCTTCAACAGCACTGTTCCAGGCAAAACGCATCTTCGGGTTAGCTAACGCCCGCTCTTGCATGATCTTGCTGGCACGTAAACCGTCGCGGCGGTGGATAAGGGTTACTGTTTTAGCAAATCTGGTCAAGAAGGTGGCCTCCTCAAGAGCAGAATCACCACCGCCAACAACAGCGATGTCTTGATCCCGGAAGAAGAAACCATCACAGGTGGCGCACCACGAAACCCCGTGCCCGGAAAGCCGCTTCTCATTCGGTAACCCGAGCTCACGGTAACCAGACCCCATCGCCAAGATGACTGACTTGGCGGTGTGGGTGCGACCGGTGCCATCGATAACCGACTTGGTGTCACCGGTTAGGTCAACGGCAGTGATGTCATCGGTGACTAACTCTGCGCCGAAACGTTCGGCCTGTGCTCTCATATTTTCCATCAGGGCCGGGCCCATAATGCCCTCAGAGAAACCGGGAAAGTTTTCAACCTCGGTCGTGTTCATTAGTGCCCCGCCCGCGGTAACAGCACCTTCAAACACCAAAGGCTTCAATTGAGCGCGCGCGGCATAGACCGCGGCCGTATAACCGGCGGGCCCTGATCCGATGATGATTACTTCACGGTGCTCACTCACAGTCAAACCTTTCACGAAACGCAGATTCCCTAAAATGACTACCCTTGACGGTAACGATCTTAGGGCGCTGCTTGTTCCGCCAAATCCACCGAGATGGGCAACAGAATTGATGGCCCACCTTGGCCACAATCAAGCCCGACCAGCCACGCCTTAATCGTCTTATTCGGGGTGAGGTCAAGGATCAAGCCGACCTCTTGCTGCTCGAACTTGGCCCTATCAATTACCACCGTGCCGAGATCACCCGGAGGGATCAAGGACGCAATGCAGGCACTTATGGTCTCAACCTTGGCGGTGAACCCGGTATTGCCTTCCACCAAGTTCGCGGGAGTCTCTTGGACGATGCTTTCCATCGCGCGGGCATCGGCCACCCCGATTCGATCAAAAAGGTCACCTATTTGATCCTGCATGGTTGAGCGCGAGTAGGTGATGCCACTAGCAACTACCTGACGGGCCGGCATAGTTTGACCTGAAACCCCGGCCATCGATTTGAGTGCTCCAGAGTCGAGTGGGGCGGCCCCAAATGGGGCGTCAAGTTGGGCGGCTTCAACCTGGGTGGTACCGGCCTGGTCGGAAGTCAGAGCCTTAGTCGCCCCGTCTGCGACAACTACCTCCGGGCTGGGAGTGCGCACGGCCTGAACGACCACCCCGAGGGCGAGGAAGGCCACGGAGGCCGCAACTAGGCCACTCACCCAGCGGGTACGCCGGCGCGGTGACATGGAAATGACGGTGGCTAACGGCCCAGCCACAATCACGGATGGCTCAGCGGCGATCGCGGCGGCCAGCCGATTCCAGACCTCCTCAGGCATTCGTTGATCAGCATAATTTTGATTTGGTAGCCCGAACTCGGAGCCACCTGAGTCCGGGCCTAGGAATGCCAACTCCGGAAGCGGCGCATCGAATGGGTCGACGGGCCCTTGGGCGTCGTCAGACATGTGGTGCACCCCCCTCCGAGGTGTTGAGGTCCGCTAATGGAGTCGCCGATGAAGGTGTTGTTGGCGAGCCCATCTTCGGTATGACGGTGTCAGGCTCCTTACGGTTCCGTAAGAACTCCAGCTCTTCGGCTAGTCGGGCGCGCCCGCGTGAGCATCTACTCTTTACCGTACCCGTGGGGCAACCCAGAAGTTCGGCAGTTTCTTGAATTGAGCGGCCCTCAACGTCTACCAAGACAATCGCGGCGCGTTGATCCGGGGGCAAAGTAGCTAAGGCCGCGGCTATCGCCAATTGGGTGTCGCGCCGACTCATTTCATCACCCGGGTAGGCCAAGGTTTGCCCCAAATCATCGGGCAAGGGCACAGCAGGGCGGCTCGCACGCCTGCGTAATCGGTCCAAGCAAGCGTTAACCACAATCCGGTGCAGCCAAGTGGTTACCGCGGCCTCACCACGGAACTGGTCTGCCCGCCTAAATGCCGATAAAAAAGCGTCCTGCAGGGCGTCAGCTGCCTCTTCTGGATCACTCGTCGTTCTTAAGGCAACCGACCAAAGCCGATCACGATGCCGGTAGACGAGCTCACCGAAGGCATCCTTATCACCGGCGACATGGGCCGCGAGCAACTGGGCGTCGGTGCGCGCCTCGTCACTCGCCTCGAAACCCATTGCCTTGGCCTCCATGCTGGATGAGCCTAGAGGGCCAAGGGTTGTTGGTTGAGTAGGGAGGCATCGGGTCAAAACTCAGCGCAGTGTCACTTTACTTAGCCCTACTTGGTAGGTGCCGGGTTTATCAACGCGCTGGGGTAATTGCGGGAACCAAAGCAATACGTACTTGCCGGTGATAGCCCGAGGCCCCCGCAGGTCTATCTGTCGATCGCCAGCGGGGGCCGCAGCGAGCAAACTCCACAATTGTGGGTCGGGCAAAATTTCATCAGCGACACGTACTTCAGTGGCAGCACCGACCCCTTCAAATGTCAATGCCGCCGAGCGCACAGATTGCGGTTCACCCATATTTATGATCAGTCCCACTCCACCCTTTCCGTCGGCATCCGAGGTGTCGTAGTTCTGCGAGTGCCAAGCCGTAGTGATGTCCAAATCGGCAACAAGTTTCGCCTCGATGTCATTCTCACGGCCTTTCTTGCCATCCGGGATGCCATCATTGTTTTCATCATCAAAGGGATCAAAGCTCCGCACTTTAACGATGGGCAAAATCTCCGGACCACTTTCGGCACTAGCTGACGGCATTGGCACAGCCGACGCTGTCAGTACATCGCCGGTAGCGACTTCAATCGGTGTTGCTGTTGTCAACGAGGTACTTGTGGTCAAGTTCCAGCCCCAAAAACCAACACCTAAGACGATGGTGAAGGCAAGCACCACTGCAGCAATTCGAGATGCCACGCCCAGGGAGCCACGATCTTTACTGCTTGGTTCACCTCGGTGCTTTGAACCATGCGAGACAGGTGCCAGGTGATCGCGGGCCAGACCAAGCATGGCGGTAAAAGCCGAAGCATCGGTGATGTTGGCGACTCCGCGAGGCCGTGCTGCCTTACTAACCGATCGAGCAATGACATCGTCAATTGCACGTGGCACATCGGCGCGCACTCTTGATGGCAGCAACACATTTCCACTCACGATTGGGGCGCTGGTCAACGCCGCCAAAGGTGGGCCCGACCACAAGCCCGTTACCAGCAAATAAAGCAGGCAACCCAATCCGTCAACATCAGCTTGGGTCTTCGTCTCGCGATTATCTAGGGGCCCCCAAAGGCTGGAATCAACGGCTAAACCTCGAACTCTTACTTCGCCGGCGTCGGTGACGATGACACTCGATGGCCTGAGCCGACCGTGATTTACATTGGTTGCTAGCCCGGCAGAAATTGCGCGCGCGACTTCAGAGACGATGTTTACCGCATCATCGACTGGTATTGGCTGATCCCCGCGCACCTGCAGAAGTTCACCGAGGTTTCGGCCCGTGGCCCATTCACTGATGACGGCAATTTGCGCCGACTCATTGGCAGTCTCAGACAATGTCATAACGTCAAGAATTCGTAGTAATCGACGATCCTCTACAAGCGCTGCTGCTCGGGCGGCACCCAAGAAGGCGGGTGCCCGGGGGTCATCTGCGTTAAGTATGCGCAGTGATACTTCACGATCTAGGACTTCGTCGTGCCCGCGAAAGAATTGCACCGCTACGTCCCGGTGTGCAGGATCAAGATCAGCGGTTAGCAGGTAGCGGCCGATGCGCTCGGGGGGCCTCATGGCGTGCGCAATCTACGGCGAACCAAATTAGTGACAGCGGCTACTTCCTTGACCCGAAGTGCCCAAGCCGCTGCCCAATAAGAAGCCACGCCTACTGCACCAACGACAACCAAAATAAGTAGCACCACCAATTTGTCACCTGGTAGTTGAGCACTGAAGGTCCGCCCGAGGATGGCGTGGGTGCCTAGCATTAGGCCCAACGAGACAAGCCCCGCCGATCCAATTCGCAAAATGCTACGAATAGTGCGGCCTGAGTTAACGCCACCTACGCGCCTAGCGAGAAGCACCCAAGCCAAAGCTAGACCAACCCAGTAGGACAGCGAATAGGTCAGTGCGATCACGGCAACCTGAGCGCCGCCTGCTGGCGCAATTCCAAATAGCGGCACTACGGTAATCAACCAAAAGGCACTAAGCCCCACGGTTATATAGAAAGGTGTGCGCGTATCTTCCATCGCGTAGTAACCACGCAAAAGTACATAGAAGAGCGTGAACGGCAGCAAACCGATCATGAACATGGACACAATCTCGCCCATAAGTGAAGCCTGCTCTGGTGTCGCAGCCCCGTAGCCGAAGAGAAGTATCGATAGGTCAGACCCGGTAACGAAAAGTACCGCAGCGATCGGCACAATCAACGCGGCAACCGTTCGCATTGTGGTGCCGATATCACTTCCCACTTGCCGTAAATCACCAGCATGTGCGAGTCGACTTAAGGCCGGCAGCATTGCGGTAACGATGGATATCGTGATGACACTATGTGGCAGCATGAAAACTAGGTGGGCTTTTTGATAGGTGGTGAGACCGGCAGCCACGGTTCCAGCGGCAGCGGCGTCAACATTGGCTTGGGTAGCAAGCCGAGTGATTACTACGTAAGTGGCCTGATTAACGAGCACTAGACCAATGGTCCACATCGCCAACCCGCCGGCCTTACCCAGACCCGCGCCTTTCCAGTCAAAGCGCGGGCGCCAATGGAATCCCGCGCGGCGTAGTACCGGGAACAAAATTACGGCCTGCGAAATAACACCAAGGGTGGTGCCGATACCAAGGATAAGAATTTGTTGGGTAGTAAGGATTCCATCGGCCGCCGCTGAAGTACCCGCCACTGCGATGAACAGCAAAAAGGTTGCGATCGCGATCACGTTGTTCGCTATGGGGGCGAACATAGGTGCCCCAAATCGTCCGCGTGCATTCAATACCTGGCCGAGAATGGAATAGATACCGTAGAAAAGTACCTGAGGTAAACAAAGTCGGGCAAAGGCAACTGCTAGATCAAACTCATTAGTCGGGTAGTCAGCCGGAGTGTAGAGATCGACAATTAGAGGGGCCGCGAGCACCGCAAGGATTGATAGCAGCAGCAACACAGTGACTATGAGGGTGATTAAACGATCGGCGTACGCCTTGCCTTGGTCTTCGTCCTCACTCATGCGCCGCACCAGTTGTGGAATGAACACCGCGTTTAATGCGCCGCCAATAATGAGAATGTAGACAATCGTCGGAAGGCTATTACCCAAAGAGAACGCGTCAGAGACTAAATAGAAACCCAAAGCGGCGGCCGCCGCTACATCGCGTAGCACCCCGGTAATACGTGAAACGATCGTGCCCGATGCCATGACGGCGCTCGATTGCGCGAGGGAACGTCCGCTCGCATTTTCGGTCACGAGGACACCGTGTCAGATGACTTAGTCGACGTCTGGGACCGCTGGGCTTTCCAGATTCGCCGTGTCACGCCAACGACCACGAAAATGAGAATCGCTAAGAACGCTGCACCAACAACCCAGCCTGCCGCTCTTGAGTAAGCGGTGGACGTCAAGGTGATACCGCTTGGGACGCCATACTTCGCACCATCGGGGGTAAGAATCTGGATATTTACCGGCAGTGGGTCGCCGCCAATGACCCGGGCTTCAACCTCAACACTGACTTTGTGTCCGGCCTCGATGACGATATTGGTAACCGGTGGTGACTCGAGTCGCACAGCGGGTACGCCAACCAATTGCATACTCACTGTCACATTCTGATCCAAATCGTTCGCCAAAGTTATAGGCACTCGGCCGGCATCTCCAGAGAAAGTGATCGTGCCCTTGGAAAGGGCATGAACTTGGCTCATTTGCTTACCGAGCTCGCTGTTGATTTGTTTGAGTAAATCCCTCCCGGTTAGTGGCGCGCTGCGCCAAGCCGCCGACAGGGTGCGGGTAATAGCCTGCGTGAAGCTCACGGAGACCAACGCTGGATCATCAAGGATCGCAACAAATTGCTGGAGTCGAGCCTGCGCCTTCGACACTTGTTGCAAATAAGCGGTGGGCAGTTCAGCGTTCTTTGCGATCTGCCCGTAATTAAGTTTTTGACCAAGTGTTTTCTCACTGGCAAGTAGTTCGTCAAGTGACTTGGCTGATAGCCAAGGTGCGGTGGTGGACGCACTTAGTAAATCCGAAAGCAGTTGGGAATTGGGGGCCCAGCGCACATCTAGCGGAGCAGCAACAACGTGGGCCGCACCGGTGGATGACGTGGAAAGAAGGGCGGTCTCAGCCAAAAATTGTTGGCGGGCGAGAATTATGTCATTGGCGCTGGTTTTCGGAGTGGTAAGTAAATTAGCGAGCACCGGATCAATTAGTAGTGCGTTAAGGGTGCCAGCCGGAGTACTTATCGAGGCTATTGCAGGAGCGTTACTCGAGGTAGTGACGGCGCGGGCTGACAATGCAACCGTGGTGGCTCCGGCGGAAGCCAATAGTTCTGCGGTGTCTTCATCAATGCGGCCGCCAGGTGCCCAATAAGTAGTGCCAGCGACAGGAGTACCGATTGCTGCGCGCGATATTATTGGCGCTTGAGTAACAGCTCGAATTAGTTCAGTCGCCAAGTCAGCTCTGCGCGCGGCTGTGGCGTCAATATCGGCATAGGGCAGAACTCTAAGTTGAGATTCAACACCTGACGCAGCAGCTGACTCATCAAGTGCTGAGCGTAAGGATGTCAGCCAATTTGAGATCGCAGCTGACTGATCACCTACCACCGGGATACCATTTTCTTGTACTAAATATCCCTGCGCCATCGCAGATGCAGCCTGCAAGAGATCCGGATCCGCGAACCAAGAAACGTGACCAGGGAAATTGGCGCCGAGCTGGACCAACGAATCTAGGCGACCACCGGGTGACATTGCCTTTGGTGTCTCGCCATTAAGCAGTACCCCATTGGCATTTCGGGCGGGTCGGTCGGCTAGCGGCCAAAGCCAGGTGATGTTAGTAGGGGTAACACCAGACCCCACTGGAAACCACGGTAAGAAAGTTCGTTCTATACCTTTACGTTCATCAAATTCATCAACACCCCGGATGGAGCCAAGTGCTTCAACCGAAATTACGTAAGTTCCCGGCTCGGCAAATCCTAAACTAGAGATTGCAATTGAAAGGATGAATGACTCCTGCTGGTTTGGGGCCAACGACGAAGCAATCAAAGTGCGCGTGTTATCAATACTGCTGGATCCATTATCAACTTCAGAAACTAGGTCTGCATCACTCACGGCTGCTAGCGAACTTCGATCAGCAAGCGCTAAATCAGCGACTCGCAATTGAACGGACACATTGTCGATTGAACGGCCGGAAATATTTAGTACGCGGCCGCTGATTCGAAGTGTGCCTTTTGCTTTAGGAACTACCGGCGTCAACTGGTCAAGGACAATTTCAATCGTGGAGCCCTCGGGCATTGCATGGGCAGTCGGCGTGACACCAACCATTGCAGCAAGGGCCAACAAAACCACTAGTACAAGTCGAGGAGACCTGCTGATATTCAGGTTGTACACGTATCGCCTAGCAGTGCTTCAACTTTACTCATCAGATGCCGCTCAGCCGGGTATCGCAGGCGCGAGTGAACTTCGGTCAACGGAACCCACGCCACTTCCTCAACTTCACGATCGGCGTCACTAAGTTCACCACCGTCGGCCCGCAACAGGTAGTGGTGGACAGTTTTGTGTATGCGCTTGTCCGGGTTCATAAACCAAAAATCGATCACGCCCAGTGGTGCCAAAATGCTCGCCGTGATGCCGGTCTCTTCGGCCACCTCTCGAATGGCCGCCTCCTCGTTAGTCTCACCAGGCTCAACGTGGCCCTTGGGTAGCAACCAAATTAGCCGCCCATTTTTATCGTGGCGGGCAATGAGTGCGGCGCTGGGAATGGGGCCTTTCAGGTCGAGAACCAACCCGCCCGCCGAGGTCTCTTCGACGCTCGGAACGTAAATTGCCATATCGGCAGGATAAACCTGGACGACTAGTCATTACGCTGCTATGCGTGTCGACTCCCGAAGAACTCCGCGTGATAGCCCAGTTGGCTCCAATATCAGGCCTTTTGACTGAACTTGGGGAGAGATTCACGGGGTCCGGCTACCAAATCGCCCTAGTAGGTGGCCCGGTGCGCGACGCACTACTTGGCCGGGTGGGCTCGACCCCGGATTTGGATTTCACCACCGATGCCAGGCCAGAGGCCATAATCAAGGTCATTGAGGGCCTAGCCACCGCAATCTGGGATGTGGGTATCGCTTTCGGAACCGTCGGAGCTCGGATTCAGGGCCAAGAATGTGAAATAACCACGTATCGCACTGAGCACTATGACCGTGACTCCCGTAAGCCAGCTGTCGATTTCGGAGACACCCTTGAGGGGGATTTAGGGAGACGGGATTTCACGGTCAACGCATTCGCTTTACGGCTTCCCCAAATGCAGTTAGTAGATCTTTTTGACGGGGCTACTGACCTTGAAAATTACCTGCTGCGCACACCAGGTCGTGCGCAGGATTCATTTGACGACGATCCACTGCGCATCATGCGAGCTGCGCGATTTGTTTCCCAACTTGGCTTTCGGGTAAGCGATGACGTCCTACAAGCCATGCATGAGCAAGCCGAACGCATCACAATTGTGTCAGCCGAACGGGTCCGTGAAGAGTTTATGAAAATCCTGATGGCAGCTGATCCGCGCACAGGGTTGGAGTTGCTGGTTGATACGGGTGTAACCGATTGGATCTTGCCTGAATTGCCGGCGCTGCGTCTGACCGAGGATGAACACCATCGCCATAAAGATGTCTATGAGCACTCAATGACGGTGCTTGAACAAGCAATTGAATTAGAGACGGTGCACGAGCCAGCTAGTGGGCCAGACCCCGTACTTCGACTCGCTGCGCTGTTACATGACATCGGAAAACCCAAGACTCGCAAGTTTGAAAAGGACGGCGGGGTTTCATTTCACCACCACGAGATGGTGGGAGCCCGCATGGTCAAAAAACGCATGCAAGCTATGCGATTCCCTAACGACACCACTGATCAAGTCACACGATTAGTTGAGCTGCATCTGCGGTTTCATGGTTATGGCACCGGTGAGTGGACGGATTCGGCGGTGCGTCGTTACGTTCGCGATGCCGGAGAGCAGTTGGTGCAACTACATAAACTTACGCGTGCAGATTCAACTACACGTAATAAACGCCGAGCTGCCGCTTTACAGCAGGCCTACAGCGGCCTTGAAAACCGCATCAACGTTTTGGAGCAAGAGGAGGAGTTGGCCTCACTTCGTCCAGATCTTGATGGTGCCGCGATCATGCGCATTTTGAACCTGCCCCCTGGCCCGGTCGTCGGACAGGCTTATCGGTTCCTAATGGATCTGCGTCTAGATCGTGGGCCCCTTGGTGAGGAGCAGGCCACCGAGGCACTTCTTGCTTGGTGGGCCGCACGCCGATAGTTAAGTGACCAAGTAGAGAGTCAAGCGACTACCCTGCTCCTATGGTTAGTCCAAACCGGCGCGCAAGCCACCGCCCAGCCACCGCCGCAGCACGTGCCACCCTTGGCCTTGAAGCGAGGAAAAGCGCCCCTCGTAGCTCACTAGCCCAATGGTCGCCAATGCCGGACAGACAAAATGTGGTCGAGCAGCTTGCTGGGCAAGAAGTAGAACGAGTGCCGCGTCTATTGCCACTTCGGCATTCTCGAATGTCGGTAAATCCATTTACTTTCTATCGCGGGTCCGCGTTGACCATGGCCGCAGATCTTGGGTCCCGGCCGAATTCAGGCCTCCAGGTGCAGTTATGTGGTGATGCGCATCTGTCGAACTTCGGGCTGTTCGCCGCACCAGATCGTGCCGTGATTTTCGATATCAACGACTTTGATGAGACTCTTCCCGGACCATTTGAGTTTGACGTGGCGCGTTTGACAACTTCATTCACCTTGGCCGGGCAAAACAATGGTTTTTCGAGTATTGAAATTGAAAATATAACGCGTGCTGCGGCAGCGTCCTATCGAAATTCTATGGCCGGGTTCGCCCAGATGGGTGAATTAGATATTTGGTACACCCGCACCGACTCCAGCGTGTTACAAAGTTGGGGGCGTGATGCTGCCGGCAAGAAGGGCGCCCAAGTAGCTGATCGAACTGTCGCTAAAGCTCAAAAGCGAACTTCATGGTCGGCGATCAACAAAATGACCGAACTCGTTGACGGTCAACGCCGGTTCATTAATTCGCCCCCGTTATTGGTGAGAATTGAAGTCGGCGCTGCCGTACACCCATTACTAACTGGGCTACTAGAGCAATACCGAGATACCTTGATTGATGATAGGCGTGAACTCTTTGGCCGCTACAAATTGGTGGATATCGGCCACAAAGTTGTTGGTGTTGGCAGTGTCGGCCTACTTGCTTTTGTGATTTTACTTCAGGGTCGCGATGAGTCAGATCTCTTGGTGCTTCAAGTTAAGCAAGCTGTTCGAAGTGTGCTTGAGCCATTCACCGCGCCTAGCGAATTTGAGCAGCAGGGTGAACGAGTTGTCAGTGGGCAACGGATCACGCAGGCCGCGAGCGATATTTTCCTAGGCTGGATAAGAGGCGCTCAGGGCCGTGATTTCTATATTCGCCAACTTCGCGATATGAAGTGGTCACCTGATGTCACTTTACTCAATCCAGGTACTCTTCAAGCGTACGCGATGATCTGTGGAAACACCTTGGCTCGGGCCCATGCACGATCCGGTGACGCCGTTGCTATTTCTTCATATCTTGGTACTAGTGCGAAATTTGATAACGCAATGCTCGACTTCGCCTTGGCATATGCCGGGCAGGTCGGCACGGATTTTGCAACTTATACCCAGGCAATCGCATCCGGAGAAGTCACGCTAGCCGCAGATGAGGTGGAAGCGGCTACCTTGGCTTTCACGGCGGACGCAGATCACGGGATACAGGCGATCCGCACCCCGGCTCAGGATTGAAGAATTTACGCCGAGGCTATATCAGCAGGCGTTGCACCGGTTTCCTTGCGGGCAATTAGAACCTGTAGCAAAGTGAAGAGGCCACCGGCGAGTAGCAGCACCCAGATCATGTGAGTCAGTGACATCACACTGCCCACCACCAGAATAA
>WLHM01000060.1 GCA_009702725.1 Actinomycetota bacterium
ATCTTGCGTGAGCGCCCCGAGTTGATCCCTTGGGCGGTTGAGGAGTTCTTGCGCATGGCCAGCCCGGTGCATCACTTCCGGCGCACGGCCCGGCAAGCAGTCGCCTTAAATGGCCAGGAGATAAAGGCCGGCGACAAGGTTGTAGTTTGGTTCGGTTCGGGCAATCGCGACGAAGCGGTATTCAAGGATCCAAACCTGTTAGATGTGAAGCGCCTCCCCAACGAGCACATGTCTTTCGGTCGCGGCGGACCGCACATGTGTCTGGGTAACTCCTTAGCCCGGCTCGAGATCCAGATCATGTTCGAGGACCTCCTCGCCCGCGACGTGGACCTTTTGCCAAATGGGAAGCCCGATTACGTGCGCAGCAACTTCGTGCATGGATTTAAGCGTCTGCCAGTACAAAAGGCTTAGGTTTCTGTGCCGGCAGATTGTGGGTAAGTGGGTTAGCTGCCCACGAGGTGGCCGAGGCCGGCAACTTGACGCAGGAAACTGTCGACGAGTGCATGCGCTCGGCTACGCGATTTAGCTTCCTCCGCCCGCGTGAAGGCGATCAGGATTTCTGGATCTTGGCCGTCCTTGATGATCAAATCCCGGCCACCGCCGGGTGAGCCGCACCAGCCCTCGAGCATGTCGGCGGTCAGTTCCGGATGAAATTGAAGCGCGAGGTTTTTGCGCAGGGTAAATGCTTGTGAGGCGCGCGAGGTGCGGGCTATCTCGTGGGCTCCGGGTGGAAGTTCCCACCTGTCGTAATGGAATGAGAACCAAGGGCCCGGGGGGATAAGAGACTCGTCGTCACTCCAAAGGCTCGTCCAGCCGATCTCGCAGTCTGGCGCTCTACCTACGCTGCCGCCATGGGCTCGGGCGAGTAGTTGGCCGCCAAAGCAGATACCAAGCACCGGGACCCCGACCGCGTCAGCTTGCTTAAGCCACTCCAACTCCGGGAGCAGCCACTCGCCAATGGTGGCATCGTCCCACGCACCCCAGGGCGAGCCCATCGGGACGATGACATCGAAGGCGGTTGGATCTGGGAATTGGTAGCTGACCTCACCGGGAGTTTCATATTGTTCCGAGCCGACTATCAACTCCTCAACCACCTCGAATCCGTGGTCGGCGAAGCGCTCGGATATCAAGGTAGGTGGGCTGAAGGCATCGTGCTGCATGAAAAGCACCCTCATGCGGGAATCCTCTCCGAATACTTCCATGATCGGGCAGTATTAGTCATACTATCCTGAGATCGTTGGGGGCCGAACGATCTGCTAAATATGATTGTGGAATCCTATGCCACCTAAGACTGCGAGATCGAGGGGTAACGCATGCAACAAGAGCTAACGGACGTTCGCCGCGAGTTGGAAACCCAGAACATTGACATCCTTCGCTTGATCTGGACGGATGTCTTGGGCTTGACGCGATCCAAGGACATCACCGTTTCCCAGCTTGAGCGGGCAGCCGGGCACGGTCCCGCCTTCTGTCAAGCGACCTGGACCACCACCACCCGCGGTGATGTCCTCGATGGCCACGGCAGTTTGCAAGATGGCCTCTCCGACATGGTCTCGCGCCTTGATGCCTCAACCATCAAGGCATTGCCTTGGGAGCCGGGCGTTGCCTATGCGATCGCCGATATTGACGAACCGGACGGCACCCCAAACGCGATTTCACCGCGAGGACTGCTGCGCCGGGTTGTTGAGGAGTACAAGGCACTTGGTCTCCTCCCCGTAGTTGGGCCCGAGCTCGAGTTCTACTTCGCCCACAGGCCCAATGGGCAGTGGGAGCGGGTAATCAACAAGACCGGCCGCGTCTACCAGACCGGATCGTTAGTTGATCCCGACGGAACCTTCTTGCACTTACTCCGCATGATCGATCGGCTGAACATCGGTGCATTCGCCGGTAACCACGAGTTCTGCCCTTCGCAGTACGAGATAAATCTCTGGCACGGCGATGCCCTCGAGGCGGCAGATCGAACATTCCTGTTCAAGACCGCTGTGAAGGACATAACCAATCGCCGCGGAATCATGAGTACCTTTATCGGAAAACCCTTTGGCGATGAAGGTGGTAGCGGCTTCCACCTGCATTTCTCGGTAACTGACGTAAACGATACGAACATGATGCGCGACCCCGATGGCGAGCTGTCGCTAATCGCAAAGCGAATGATTGCCGGGGTTCTCGAACATGCTCCAGCGCTGGTCGCTTTTTGTAATCCGACAGTCAATGCGTACAAGAGGCTTGGCCCCGACACTATGGCTCCGTCTCGCGCGAACTGGGGGTATGACAACCGCACGACATTCGTCAGGATCCCCCCGGAGCGCGGTTCCGGTTCTCGCATCGAGGTGCGCATCGGCGATGGCGCGGCGAACCCATACGTGATGATCGCCGCGATTTTGGCAGCCGCCCTTGATGGACTTTCTCGCCAACTTGTTTGCCCGCCGCACTCAGAAGGCTGGTCATATACCGATGAAAGCCGACCGGTGCTGCCGTTATCGCTTACGGATTCACTCAACGCGATGCGGGCTGACACCTACCTCGTGGGCATCCTCGGAGAGCCGTTCGTTGAGGCTTTCGAGACACTAAAGCGCGATGAGGTGCGCCGCTATGAGGAGGCGGTCGAAGACCCGGCCACCCGTGAGGTCACCCAGTGGGAAATCGACGAATACTTCGAGGACTTCTGAGCCCGCTAGCGCCCTCAGCGGGGGGTTGGGCAGACCTTCGTTACGATGAAGGTTGATCGGGACGATCATTGTTCAACCAAGAGCACTGACCGAGACGCGAGAGATGTAGATAAGTAGGAGATTAACGAATACTTTGAAGCCTTCGAGTAAATACATTCTGACCATCAAGTGCCCAGATCAAGCGGGAATTATTCATCGTGTTGCAGGTTCCCTAATTGAGGTGGGCGGCAATGTACTGGAGCAGGCGCAGTTCACCGACGAGGATTCCGGTGTTTTCTGCATGCGCACCAAGTTCGAGTCGCCCGAAGAGAATCTAGCTACCGTGCTAGCGGTGGTCACGGCCCAGGTTATGTCCCTTGGACCCGAGTTGACTCTGCGCCATGAGGCTGACCACCGCCGGGCAATGATCATGGTCTCCAAACACGACCACTGCCTCCTCGACTTGCTTTACCGATTTGGGAACGGCGAACTTCCGATTGATATCGCGGTAATTGTCTCAAATCATGAAGACTGTCGCGAGATCGCCGATAGGTACCAGATTCCATTTGTGCACCTACCGGTTAGCCCGGAGAACAAATCTCTGCAAGAAGCGCAAGTGCTGACGTTAATCGACGAGCATGAAATCGATGTGGTCGTGCTGGCCCGCTACATGCAGGTGTTGTCAAGTGATTTCTGCGAGAAGATGTCTGGTCGGGTCATCAACATTCACCACTCCTTCCTTCCAGGTTTCAAAGGTGCTCGGCCTTATCAGCGCGCACACGAGCGTGGGGTGAAACTTATTGGCGCGACGGCACACTTTGTCACCGGTGATCTCGATGAGGGCCCGATCATTGAGCAGAGTGTCGAGCGCGTTAATCACGCTCACACTGCCGCTGACTTAGTGGAGATTGGCCGCGATGTTGAGCGGGTGGTGTTGTCGCGTGCGGTACGCCTTTTCGCCGAAGACCGGATTATCCTTACCGGTCAGCGCACCGTCGTATTTTCCTAGCTAGTTAAGTCGTTAACGCGCTGCATGACCTCGGTGCAGAACTTCGAGTGCTCGGATCGTTCATCAATGAATATTGATGGCTTTATACAGAAAGTCGTAAATCCCATTTCAAGGTGATTGGGTATGCCGGAAAGGGCCTCTGGCAGCGGTGCCACGCTGTTTGCATCCGGAAACTCAACCCGGGTACCGCAGACCATCTCGATCCCGTCAAATGTTCGACCGGCGGCTGTGAGCCCGTTGCGCAACTTGGCAACATCTTCGGCCTTGGGTAGGCCCAACGGGTGGTAGCCGCTGCCGTACTTCACGATACGGCGAAGCACCGGATCATTGAGACTCTCGCCGCCAAACCACATGCTGGGCCCGGCTGGCCGATAGGGCTTCGGGTCTAGATAGACGTCATCGAATTGGAAATACTGCCCATGGAAAGACGCCGGTGATTTTGCCCAAACCTGCTGCCAAATCTCGAGGTCTTCATCAAGGATGGCGCCACGCTTTTCAAAGGGCACGCCGAGTGCGGCATATTCATCGCGGTGCCAGCTAACGGTGGGCTGAATAACCAAACGACCTTCGCTGAGAAGATCCAAGGTAGCAAGGTCCTTGGCCAAAATAAGTGGATGGCGCAGCGGTGCGATCAGGGCAATCGCCCCTAGACGCAAATGTGTTGTTGCTGCGGCTATCGCGGCCAGCAGTAGCAACGAGGAGGGCCAGGGTGTTGCTGGATCTTGATTACCGGGCATTGCGTAGTCGCGCGGGTTCGCCATGCGACCTTGATCGCCGGCGGTTGGCCCGAGTAAGACGTGGTCACTGATCATCACCATGTCGAACCCTGCGTCTTCAGCTTCTTGGGCCATTCGAACAATCCCGCGCAGATCCCGCGGGTTGGTCATCGTCCAGTTCTCGGTGAGCACGCTCACCATCCGTGGAGAAGGCATGCAGCTCAAACGGGTTTCGACATGTCATCGAGGAGGGTGCCGCCGGCAAATGTGACCCCGACCTCGCGGTAATACCCGGCGATGATTTCGTCAACGGGCAGCAGCGCCGCTGGTTCATCCCATGGGGAGTCAAAGAGCGTGAGGTCGGCATCCCCGACCCAGGGGTTGCCAAGGTCTGCGTCGACGCCACCCATGGTGGCAATCTGCAGTAGTGACATCCCGGCCCCCGGAGTAATTGACGGCATATATCTGTGGTGCACCATCGGATGGCCATTGACAAATCCATTTGTCGGGCTGGGCTCGCGCAATGTGACTTTTGCAGTTGCGAGTCGATGGTCGTACGCGGCGAGGGTGGCGCCGAAGGTTCCACCGGGTGCGACCCGTGGTGCGGCCTTGCCGTGGTTCATAGCGCGCGTGACATGCATGCTGCCAAGTTTCTTCGGGTAGCCCTGGAACCAGCCGCGACCAATGGCAAAGTCGGTGGTCACCCAGATCAAAACGCAGCGGCTATAAGTGACACCTTTATAAACGCAGCGGACCACGGCGAAAGTCTCGAGGTACTGGGCCCGAGATGGGTCTAGGAGTTCGGCACCGCCGGTGCTGCAAGATTGCCAATCGGCCCAGATGAAGGCGACGGCACCTGGATCCTCGGGGGCCAGATCTAACTCCGGTGGGAGTAGAGCGCGCACGTTTGCCGGGTCGGTTCGATATTCGACCGTGAGCAAAGTTCCGGAGTAGAACCACGGCATGGGCGGGATCAAGGCGGAGCGCCCTGACGGGGAGTATGGCGGCAAGAATCCAGATGTATCGGTCACGGGCATAGGCTAGCGGATACCGTTCGCTACCGAATGATTATCCGGGCCCGCGAACATCGGTGAGTTACGAATTGAGGGCAATCGTCCGGCACTAATGTTCGGTGTGTGGTGAAGCCCCAACCGGTCGATGCATCCCTTCCCGCAGCAGGCAAGAGAATTCGCCTAAACCGTGACGTGATCTGCGAGGCGGCAGCGAAGTTGCTGGCCGAGACGGACGCCGCAACTTTTAGTGTGCGGGCACTTGGTGAGCGCCTAGGGGTAGACGCCACCGCCTTCTACCGGCATTTTGCCGACAAGGACGATCTCCTGCGCGAACTAGGCGACCGCTCACTTGCCCCGGCGACTCGGGGATTCGATCCCACCGACGACCCGCGTGATGACATCCGCCGGATGTGCTTGGGGCTGCGGCGCACCCTGCTGCGCAACCAAGTCGGCCTAAGTATCACCTCCCTTGGCCCAACCCGTCGCGCGAACGAACTTAAGATCACGGAAGTTCTCCTTGATGCGCTACTTCGCGCTGGGCTTGAAACTGAGAGGGCGGCCATCGTGTATCACGTTTTCATTGAGTACACCGTGGGGTCGGCGACTCTTGATGCACCGCTGGCGGCAAAGGGTGCGCAGCGCGGAGCTACCTACCGCAGGTGGCGGGCTGACTATCGACAGCTTGCACCGGGTGAGTACCCGGCGATTAATTCAGCGTATCGATCCCTTTACCCGTCAAGTGATCAGGTTTTCGAGGCCGGCCTAGGTGCCCTGGTCGAAACATTGGTGCCGCCGCCCGCCGGGCCTCGGTGAGTGCGATTACCCGGCCCCGGGAGCGATGAAGGCCGCGTAGCTGACCTCCCGCAAGTGGACTCCACGGTCAAGGATTCGGTTCATGTTCCATGCCCTAGCTCCTCGCCATTTCGTGGGAATTCCAGAAAGGTTGCGTCGAGTACTTGCTTTCGCGCGGATTCGGTGTTCCCATTGGGAGTGTGTCCATAGGGGCAGTGGGTCATCCTCTTTCCGTTAACCCTCTGCTAGTTAAAGGTTCGTTGAATAGGCAGTGTCGAGTGGTGAGTTGTTGCAAGAAAATCTGCGATTTTCTTGCAACAACTCACCACTCAACGGAAGAAAGCTACAACTAAGGGAATGGAGATTTCATGTCGAAGAGTGAAGTTAGTGCCCCGGTTAGTTCGGTAGCCAGTGATCGGCTCGCACTTGGTGTTGGTTGGGTGCGCCCGGGTGCGGGCGGTATCGGCGGAACCCTAAACCCCTCTTACGGCGGAACCATATGTATTACAACAACTGGTGTTGCGCGCCCGGGGCCTGCTTACTGTTTTGAGGGTAACGAAGAGTAGCACCGTTTCCTACCGTTAGGTGGGGTGTCTAAACCCTGTTACTGGCCCCTGACCGCTCGCGGCCTGGGGCCAGTTGTTTGCCGTAGTGAACTCGAACACCCCAGGTGGTCCCAGTGCGAGTGGAATAAGGGCTGGCCAAGGGCCACTGGTAGCGGGGGTAGCGGGGAAAGTGCCTGGCACCTTTTCTTGATATTTGGTTTTCGGGCAAGTGTGGAGCAACCAGCAGGCACGGCACGGGCGATCGCGGATTTCATCGGTGCAGTTCGCGGGCCCGGTTAGGTTGGTTAGGGACTTGCGTTCACCGCGAGTTGAATGGCGTTTTGCTATTGCCATTTGGCGGTTTTGGTGTTCAAATGGGGAAAGTAGCCCATCTAGGTGCCGCTAGCCTTTCCACAATTATTGAAAGGATGTAAATCAAATGCCAAAAATTGATATTGCGACCCCAGCAAGTTCAGCGCCAACTGATCGGCTCACTCTCAGTGTTGGTTGGGTACGCCCCGGTGTGGCCGGTATCGGC
>WLHM01000061.1 GCA_009702725.1 Actinomycetota bacterium
CCGGCAAATTCGCGCCAATCGCAGCGGCCATCGGCTCTTCAATAATGAAAACCTTGCGAGCACCTGCGGCGTAACCAGCATCCTTAACGGCGCGTTGTTCAACTCCGGTGATGCCAGATGGCACACAAATAATCAGACGCGGTTTGGCCAGGTGCCGACGCTTATGAACTTTTTGAATGAAGTATCGAAGCATGCGTTCGGTCGTGTCGAAGTCGGCGATGACACCGTCCTTGAGCGGGCGGATAGCGATGATATTGCCCGGGGTGCGACCGATCATGCGCTTGGCTTCAGAGCCAACCGCCAAGATGCCGCCGGTGTTGTTGTTGATGGCGACGACCGATGGCTCATTTAGGACAATGCCGCGCCCACGCACATAAACCAGGGTGTTTGCAGTACCAAGGTCAACGGCCATATCGCGTCCGACGAAGGATGATGACGAAGCCACGGGGAAGTGTCCGCCTTCCTGTCGAGATCATGAACGGCTAAGGACTATTCAAGGTACAGCCCTATCTTACGACGAACCCCATTCGCGTCCGAAATGTCCGGTTTACTGGGCACCTTTATCGGTTTGCGCAATTAGTTCTGCCTTGGCCGTTTCCAGCACCCGCAGATGCCCCTCCAACCGCGCTGCCGTAACCGAATCGGCGGGTAGGTCATACGCCGCCGTGGTAACAGCGCCCAGGTCGGCTCGATAATCATGGCCCAAGCTTTGGAAATCACCGGGCTTGACGTTCGTTGCGAACATCGTGTCAACGAAACTTTGAAAATAAGTGATTCCCGGCCGCCAGGTCATTGACTCGGGGATATTCCGCCCGCGGGTGCCATCAAGTGGCAGCCAGGCTGGGCGGGTGGAGATTAATGCGGGGCGAAAGCGCACCACCGGATCCCCATCGTGCTCCAAGAACCACACGCGGGGCCGCGTAGCAGGTAGCACCGCTGGGATTTCTTCAGGACGATCAACTGTTATCGACTCCTGACTGCACAGCGCGTGAAACCCATCGGCCACCTTGCCTCCGGGTGTGCCAACCCAAAGTGCCGCAGCAATGTTGTAGTAATCAAGATCAATCGGCCCAGCAGGCACCGCCGCCTCTTGCACCTTTGCACCAAGACTCTCGCCATACAGCAATAGCCGCGGGCGCTTATTGCGTGTGGCCAGCTCATTGCGGATTGATTCAAGTAATAACTTTTGAGTCTGCGCAGCGATTGCTACTTTGCCAAGGGATAAGAAAGACGGGAGTAAGCCATAACCGACAACCACCGATGCACTGTCACCGCGCGTGAGAATCTCAAGAATGTCGACCGGTGTTGAGTTCGCGAATCCGGTGCCAGCGGGCGCCTGAATAAGTAGGTTGCTTCGATCGAATGCACCGGTGCGGCGCAACTCTGAAATTGCCAAGGCCACCCGCTGCTCAACGGTGGCCGCTGCATCAACGCCGATGAATACACGCACCGGCTCAGCAACCGGCTCTAAGCCAGTGACTTCACGGATGTCATCAGCGCCGGTAACTGAACCAACAAACCGGGCACCCTCGCGGCCGAGTTCAGTCATCGTTACCGCAGACTGCGAACTGCCCGATACCAAATGATTTAGTGGTGGCTGCGCATACGCTGGATCTAGGTCGCGTCCGTTCGGGGTGAGTTTTTGCTCAACCAGCCTGCGGCCCACCACCCCGGCAACCACGCCAACACCGACCATGCCTACAACAGCAGCAACCGACTTAACCGGCCAGCGGCCGCGACCAATCGCCGCAGCTACCACTGCTGTGCCAAGCCCAACAGGTAGTGCCACCGCCGAGCACGTCAGGCCACCAACAACAATCGGAAAGGCGGTGCGTACTTTTGCCGGCCAAGGTACCAACGTCGGCCCACGCGAACCCGCTGCAATAACACCACCGGCACTGACACCGGCAGCCGCACCAAGTGCCGACGGCAACATCGACTACAGACCCGGAAAGAAGAGTTCTATTTCGCGGGCTGCTGATTCGGGTGAATCCGAGCCATGCGTCACATTTAGTTGGGTTTCGGTTGCCAGATCACCGCGGATGGTGCCCGGCGCTGAGTTAGCAGGATTAGTAGCGCCCATCATCGCGCGCCAAGACAAAATGGCCGCCGGGCCTTCGATCACCGCTGCAACAAGGGGTGAGCTGGTGATGAAATCGACTAGGTCGGCGAAGAACGGCTTATCTGCATGCTCGCCGTAATGCTCCTGGGCGACCGCGGCCGTCAAAGTGCGCATTTCTAGGGCGATGATTTTGAAGCCTTTGCGCTCGATGCGACCAAGGACTTCACCCACTAGGCCACGGGCAACGCCATCGGGCTTGATCAGGACGAGGGTGCGCTCAGACATGGGTTTAACTCCCTATATATACGGCAGATGGGCATTGGAACCTACTGGCTCTGGGCTAACTCTACCCAGCCACTTCGTCAGGGCCTGCATCGCGTTCGGCCCGCAGGGCATCGACCCGGCGACCATTGCGCACCGCAAAGAACCAAAGGATTGCGAATATTGCGCCCACTATGAACATCAGGGGAACAAGTAGCCCTAGGGCCAAAACCGCAACCTGCATTATCCAGCCAAAGCCCACTCCCCACGAGCGACGCAAAGTTCCGGTCGCTAGTACTAAAAGCACCGCGAGCCCCATTCCGATACCGATGGCCCAACCCGGGTTGGCTACCGATCCGTTGGTTGCCGCCACCGGTATGGCAAGCAGCACGATTAGGGCCTCGATCGCGAGTACCGCAGAACACAACACCTTCATTGGCTTAAATCCCCGAATACATTCGTTTGGCGTCGCCGACAAGTGCGACCGAACCGGTTATTAGCACTCCAACTCCACCGAACTCACCTGACTCCTCGGCAAGGGCAAAGGCTCGATCCACCGCGGCGAGCAGCGCCGGCTCTGTCCAGACGCGATCGGCACCAAATATTGACATCGCAATTTCTGTCAGTGTTTCTGCTGGCATCGCCCGCCCCGAGGTTGACTCGGTGACGATGACCCGGTCAACCACCGGCTCTAGCGCGGTAAGGAAGCCCACTGCATCTTTCTCGATCATCACCCCAACTACTGCGAATAGTTGAGCGAAATCAAATGAATCAGCAATCGCATTCGCCAACGCCCGCGCGCCGTGTGGGTTATGAGCTGCATCCAAAATTACCGTAGGGTTTCGGCGGACTATCTCAAGGCGACCCGGTGAGGTAACTAATGCAAAACCCTCGCGAACTATCTCCACATCTAACTCTTCGTTACCCCCACCGATAAATGCTTCGACCGCGGCAAGGGCCACCGCGGCATTGTCGGCCTGGTGCTCGCCAAACAGTGGCAAGAAAATATCCTCGTACTCCGACCGCAAACCCTTCAAAGTAAGTACCTGGCCGCCGACCGCTACTCCACGACCCAAGACCCCGAACTCCAAGCCCTCCCGGGCAACTGTCGCATTCATTTCGACGCTGCGCGCCAACAAAGCTTCGGCAGCAGGTAGCTCTTGCCGGGCGAGTACCGCGAAGGCATCGGACTTTATTATCCCGGCCTTCTCGCGAGCAATAAGCGCAATCGTTTCACCCAGATATTCGACGTGATCGATACCGATTGGAGTAACAACCGCGACCATGCCGTCTGCGACATTGGTGGCATCCCATTCACCACCCATGCCGACTTCAACAATCGCAACATCGACCGGCGCATCAGCGAATGCCGCATAGGCCATCGCGGTCATAACTTCGAAGAATGAGAGCGGAATACCGCCATCGGCGACCGAACGCGCATCTACCAACTCGACGAAAGGGCCGATGTCGTCCCAGGTGCGAAGGAAGCGCCCTGCCGAGATCGGTTGCCCGTCGAAGCAGATGCGTTCACGCGGATCAAGTAGGTGCGGTGAGGTAAATAGCCCGGTGCGTAAACCCAATGCCCGCAGTAGCGCCTCGATCATCCGTGCCGTGGAGGTCTTGCCATTGGTGCCCGTGACATGTATGACCGGGTACGTGCGCTGCGGGTCACCCAGCAGTTCTATTACCGAAGCAATCCGGGTCAATGAAGGCTCTATGTGATTTTCGGGCCAACGGGCAGTTAGGTCTGCCAATAATGCCGGAAGCCTAGATGCTGCATCTTGGTCGCTTGACACATCACTGATTGTAGGCGCGCCCCACCACCACTTTTCGGCAACCATCCCCGTGCAGCAAACATCCCGGTGCCACTAACTTTGCCAGTCACCAATAGTTATGCACCAGCTCACTTTCGCATGCAACTGGCCCCGGGCCGAGAGCGGTCAGGGGCCAGCAACAGGGTTTAAACTCCCCACCTAGCGTCGGGAAAGGGTTCTACTCTTCGTTACCCTCAAAGCACATGCCCTGCATCCAAACAATCGGGGTGCCGGAGGGGTTTAGGGTGCCGCCGATACCGGCCACACCGGGCCGTACCCAAACAACACCGAGTGCGAGCCGATCCGTTGGCGCTAAAATAACTGGCGAATTAACATTGCTATTTGGCATCGGGTTTAAGTCCTTATCCTGTTTTGGGGTTAGCGGGGCGATCATGACCCGCGGCTAATATGGAAACACGGAAACCGCCTTGACGCATTTTTAACACATTCATGCAATATAAAGATACCCGACACTTTTCCAGCGCTGGTGCCACGTGGGGTCTTCGAGTTCACTCCCGAAAACAACCGCCCCCAACTTCGAGCCGATTAATCGGCGCTGAAACCACCGGCGAATTAACCTCGGCACTTGGCATTTAGTGCCCCACTATTCAAGAACTTTGAAACCCGGGCATTCCGATCCGAAGATCCTTGACATTTTCAGCTAGGGGTGCGCCCGCCTCCAGCGCGACTCAATACCATTGCCAACCATGAGCACCCCCGCACCAAAGCCCCAGTTGCCCGAGAAACCCAGTATCGAGGGGATAGAGGCAAAATGGGCGGGAGCCTGGGAAGAGCAGGGCACCTATCGCTTTGATCGCACCAAGACCCGTGAGCAAGTGTTCTCTATCGATACTCCCCCGCCAACGGTGAGCGGCTCACTCCACGTCGGGCACGTCTTTTCATATACCCATACTGACTGCATTGCCCGCTACCAACGCATGCGCGGTCTTGAGGTCTTCTACCCGATGGGCTGGGACGACAACGGGCTACCAACCGAACGCCGGGTGCAGAACTACTTCGGGGTGCGGTGCGATCCGAGTTTGCCCTATGACCCGGCCTTTATCCCGCCTGTCGAGCCCGACGCGAAACATCAAGTGCCAATTTCACGTAAAAACTTCGTTGAACTTTGTGAGAAGTTGACTGTGGAGGATGAAGTCGTATTCGAAGAACTCTGGCGTCGCATGGGGCTGTCGATTGACTGGAGCCAGACCTACCAAACAATTGATGCTAACGCCCAGCGGGTTAGCCAACTTGCGTTTCTGCGCAACCTAAAACGCGGTGAGGCTTACCAGTCCGAGGCACCAACTCTTTGGGATGTCACCTTCCGCACCGCTGTTGCCCAAGCTGAACTTGAAGACCGCGAGCGCCCAGGCGCCTACCATCGAATCGGGTTCGGTAAAACCTCGAACCCAGATGACAAAGTCTTTATCGAAACAACCCGGCCAGAGTTATTAGCCGCGTGCGTCGCTCTGGTCGCTAACCCAGATGATGAGCGTTACCAACCACTTTTCGGCACTACCGTCACCACGCCACTCTTTGGCGTAGAGGTGCCTATAGTTGCGCACCACTTAGCTGACCCAGAAAAGGGTTCTGGCATCGCGATGATCTGCACCTTCGGTGACCTAACCGACGTCATTTGGTGGCGCGAGTTGCAGCTCCCCACTCGACCGATCATTGGCTGGGACGGCCGCATCTTGCCCGATGTTCCCGAATGGATCACCAGTGAAACCGGCATGAGCAATTACCTAACTCTCACCGGCGCCACCACTCACACCGCCAAGGAGCGCACTGTTGAGCTCTTGACCACTAGCGGCGACATGGTTGGAGATCCGAAGCCAATAACTCACGCTGTCAAGTTCTTCGAGAAAGGCGACAAGCCACTCGAGATAGTCACGACTAGGCAGTGGTACATCGCAAATGGTGGGCGCAACGCAACTCTTCGCGACGAATTACTCGAGCGCGGGCGAAACATCATTTGGCACCCACCTCACATGCTCGTGCGCTATGAAAATTGGGTTGAAGGACTAAACGGTGACTGGCTGATCTCGCGCCAAAGATTCTTTGGAGTGCCGCTCCCCGTTTGGTACCCCCTAGACGACGCGGGCAATCCCATTTATGACAACCCGTTGATCCCGAGCGAAGACCAACTGCCTATTGACCCCAGCAGTGATGCACCCGATGGTTTCACCAATGCCCAGCGCGGAGTACCCGGTGGGTTCATGGGCGACCCCGATGTCATGGATACCTGGGCCACCAGTTCATTGACCCCACAGATCGCCGGCGGCTGGGAGCGCGATGAAGATCTGTGGCAACGCGTCTTCCCGATGGATGTGCGACCCCAAGCCCACGAGATCATTCGTACCTGGCTATTTAGCAGTGTGGTGCGAGCCGATCTAGAAAGTGATTGCGTGCCGTGGGCTCACGCCTCGATTTCAGGTTGGATCTTGGATCCAGATCGCAAAAAAATGAGTAAGTCCAAAGGCAATGTGGTCACTCCTATGGGCCTACTAGACGAATACTCCTCGGATGCGGTGCGCTACTGGGCAGCATCTGGGCGCCCCGGCACCGACACCGCATTTGATGTTGGCCAGATGAAGATCGGCCGTCGCCTTGCAATAAAGATTCTCAATGCCAGCAAATTCGTCCTAATGCTCGAAGCCACCGAGAATGACACCGCCATCACCGAACCGGTTGATAAGGCGCTGCTCGCGCGCCTGGCAATCACGGTGCAAAATGCGACAACCTCCTTTGATGACTTCAACTACGCCAAAGCCCTTGAAGTGACCGAGTCGTTTTTCTGGAACTTCACCGATGACTACGTCGAGTTAGTAAAAGAGCGTGCCTATGGTGCACAAGGTGATGCCAAAGCCGAGTCGGCCAAGGCCACGTTGGCCGCCACCCTAAAAACTTTGCTCGGGTTGTTCGCACCGTTCATGCCATTCGTCACTGAAGAAGTCTGGAGTTGGTGGCAGGCGGGCTCGGTGCACCGCTCGACTTGGCCCACAACAGAAAGCCTCAAGGCACTA
>WLHM01000062.1 GCA_009702725.1 Actinomycetota bacterium
CAGGAGTGCTGGGCTACCCGTGGTAGCGCGTGCGGGCACGGGCACCACGCAGTTCATCAGCGATGGGGTCGAAGGGCTTATTGCAGCAGATGATGCCGGGTCAGCCGCTGCCCTTATTCGGCTAGCCCGAGACCGCGAACTACTCAATTCGCTGAGTGCACACAATGCCTCCACGGCACCTTCGCAGACGTGGCCGGCGGTGCTAGAGCAGGTACGTGTCGGCTATGCAGAAGCTCTCAAGCGAATTGGTAAGTAGAGTATGTGAATGGCCCAGTTAAGTGAAGTGAAGTTTATCAAGGGCCACGGCACCGGCAATGATTTCTTAATTATTCCTGATATCGATGGCGTCCTTGAATTAACCGCTGCACAGGTTCGATTCCTATGTGATCGGAACAAAGGGATCGGGGCCGACGGCGTCTTGCGAGTTGTGCGCACAAAGCACCTCCCTGAATTCATCGATCAAGCGGCTGGCGCCGAATTCTTCATGGATTACCGCAACGCTGACGGCACCTTGGCCGAGATGTGCGGAAATGGCGCCAGGGTTTTCGTCCGATACCTCGACGCGACCGGGCTCATCACCGACAATGAAGTAAATATTGCTACTCGAAGTGGGCTAGTCCCGGTAATCATGAACTCTGACTTAAGTGTCACGGTCGACATGGGTCGCCCGTTTGTGCCAGAGGTGTTGGAACCCGCGTCCGTGATTATTGGGGAACGCAGCTGGCCACTGGTCGCTGTTGAAGTACCTAATCCACACGCGGTCGTATTTGTCGACGAGCTAGCGGATGCCGGTTCGTTAATGGTCGCTCCTGAAGTGAGGCCGGCAAATACTTTTCCAAATGGGGTAAATATTGAGTTCGTGGTCGACCTTGGCCCCGATCACGTGTCCATGCGCGTCCATGAGCGCGGGGTCGGCGAAACCCAGAGTTGCGGCACGGGAGCCTGCGCGGTGGCTTGGGCTCAGGCCAGGCGCCGGGGTGAGCCGGTGTTGCCTGCGACCACCCTGGTTGATGTGCCCGGGGGCCAGCTCCGCGTAACCGAATCCACTGAAGGTCACCTGCTCCTGACCGGCCCGGCTGATTTAGTGGCCCGCGGCTCGGTCTTGCTCCCGTAGCCGGCCTGTGGATGACCATTTGGGTGCTGGGCGTGCACATGGCACCCTTAGGACTACATGAACTCTGATGACTCTTTGACCTATGACGATGAATCGTCGATGGATGGGCTCGATCTTGCCGAACGACATGCCCTGCGCCGAGTCGCTGGGTTATCAACCGAACTTCAGGACGTCACCGAGGTTGAGTACCGGCAGGTTCGGCTGGAGCGGGTGGTTCTTGCCGGTGTCTGGACTTCAGGCACCGTTCGTGAGGCCGACCGGAGTTTGGCTGAACTTGCACTACTTGCTGAAACCGCCGGATCGGTGGTGCTGGAAGCTGTCATTCAGCGCCGTGACACTCCAGACCCAGCTACCTACTTAGGGTCGGGTAAGGCCCAAGAACTTCGTGAGATCGTAATTTCCACCGAGGCCGACACTGTTATCTGTGATGGTGAGTTGAGTCCAGGTCAACTGCGACAACTCGAAGACATCGTGAAAGTGAAGGTTGTTGATCGCACCTGGCTAATCCTTGACATCTTCGCTCAACATGCAAGAAGCCGAGAGGGCAAAGCGCAAGTGAGCTTGGCGCAGATGCAGTACTTACTTCCAAGGTTGCGTGGTTGGGGTGAGTCACTGTCACGTCAAGCTGGTGGGCGAGCCGGTGGAGCGACAGGTGGAGTTGGTACTCGAGGTCCTGGTGAGACCAAAATCGAAACTGATCGGCGCCGAATTCGAATGCAGATGACAAAACTGCGCCGAGAACTCAAGGAAATGGAGAAGTCGAGAACCACGCAGCGGGCGGCGCGACACCGAGCTGGTATCCCTGCGGTGGCGATCGCCGGTTATACGAACTCTGGTAAGTCGAGTTTACTTAACCGAATGACCGGCGCTGGTGTTTTAGTGGAGAACGCACTATTTGCGACACTTGACCCAACCGTTCGCAAAACTCGAACGCCAAATGGCCGCGAGTACACAATCGCCGACACCGTTGGTTTCGTTAGGCACCTACCGCACCAACTTATTGAGGCGTTTCGTTCAACACTTGAGGAGGTGAAGGACGCAGATCTAATCCTTCACATGGTTGATGGCTCTGACGATGAGCCGCAGGAGCAGATAAGTGCGGTCCGCGAGGTCTTGAATGAGATCGATGCAGGCAATGTGCGCGAGTTAATAGTCATCAATAAGGCCGATATTGCAGATCCTGAGAAGGTCGCGGAGTTACTTCGTATCGAGCCTCATGCATTTGTCGTGTCAGCTAAGACGGGGGAGGGGATAAGCGAACTTCTCCTTGCCATCGAACAGGATTTACCAAGACTGCTACGCGATGTCGATGTGGTAATCCCCTATCAGCGCGGAGATCTAATCTCGAGGGCGCACTCCGAGGGCTATGTCCTGGCCGTAGAACATGTTGAGGCGGGTACTCACATCACCGCCAGGGTGCCTGAACGTCTAGCGACGGCGTTGCAAGAGGCAGCCAATGACTGATGGGCCCGGGGGCGTGGTGTCGGCGGTAAGTGATGCGCTGGATTGTGTAGTTGCAGCCATTGGTGGTGATGCGCGCGAGGGGCAACGCCAGATGGCGGAAGCGGTTTCTAAAACCTTTACTGGTGGGGGTCACCTGATTGTTCAAGCCGGTACCGGCACGGGAAAGTCGATGGGGTACCTAATCCCTGCGGCAATTTATGCCGTTGAACACAAACAGGCCATAGTCATCGCTACGGCAACGTTGGCCTTACAAAAGCAGCTTATTGACCACGATCTTCCAATAATGGTCAAGGCACTCGACACCGTTCTAGAACGACCTGTCACCTTCGCCGTCCTAAAAGGGCGCAATAACTACGTCTGCTTACAAAAACTGCACGGTGCGGTACCCGAAGATGAAAGCGCTGCACTATTTAGTACCCCAAAGAGTGCACTTGGCGAGCAAGTAGTAACGGTGCGAGCGTGGGCCGAACACACAAGCACCGGTGACCGCGATGAGTATCCCGACGAAATTGACCCCAGAGTTTGGCGCAGTATTTCGGTTGGCCGACGTGAGTGTATTGGCGAAACTAAGTGCAGTTTTGGGCAAGAATGTTTTACTGCCAAACGCAGGTTGATAGCTCAAGAGTCCGACATCATTGTTACAAATCACGCGATGCTTGCAATAGATGCACTTGAAGGTATCCCAGTTCTGCCGGAGCACGCCGGCGTAGTTATCGACGAAGGCCATGAGTTAGTGGACCGGGCAACGTCGGCGGTCACCGGTGAGCTCTTTGTTGCGATGGTTGAGAAGGCGATTTCCCGGAGTCGTAAATTGTTGGAGGCGCAGAGCATCGAATTCCTGCAACGCGCCTCCGATGGCCTTGATGATTGCCTTCGCCTCATGGCGGCTGACCTGATCGGCCCAACTCGACTTGACCCAATCGGGCGTGATTTGGTGCTGGCACTGACGCTGATTCGAGATGCCTGCTCTAACGCAATGACCGCTTTAAATGCCGAGAAGGATAAGGACACCGATGCACTAGCGGCCAGGCAGCAGGCTCGCGGCGCCCTTGAGGATGTTCACGATGCGGCCGGTGCTTTGTTGACTGCCGGTAAAGAGGATGTGGTGTGGCTAGATCCTGGAGAAAATCGCGCCGCCGTGTTGAAGATGGCCCCGTTATCGGTTGCGGGTCTACTGCGCGAGGCGCTGTTTAGCAAGACCCCGGTGGTTATGACAAGTGCAACTTTGACCGTCGGTGGTGGCTTTGATGCACTCGTTGCATCGCTTGGGTTAGCAGACCAAGATGTCACCACGATGGATGTTGGCTCACCATTTGATCATGCGGCGCAAGGCATTTTGTATGTAGCAGCTGACCTCCCAGCTCCAGGGCGCGATGGGGTGGCGATGGAGGCCCTTGATGAGTTAGCGGAACTTATTGAGGCCGCGGGGGGCCGCACCCTTGCCCTGTTTTCTAGTTGGCGTGGTGTTGAACGCGCCGCGGACTTCCTCAGAGTACGCCTTGATACCAAGGCCACTCCGCTCTTGGTTCAGCGCAAAGGTGATGCGGTTGGGGCTTTGGTTCAGAAATTCGCTGCTGACCCAGCTTCCGTGCTACTTGGCACTGTTTCGCTTTGGCAGGGTGTTGATGTTCCGGGTAACGCATGTATTTGCGTCGTGATTGATCGCATTCCATTCCCCCGGCCCGATGACCCGTTGATGGCAGCTAGACAGCGGGCGGTTGATGATGCCGGTGGTTCCGGCTTTAGATCGATCGCGGTTCCCAAAGCCGGGCTCTTGCTGGCCCAGGGGGCTGGTCGACTGATTCGCGGAATGGAAGACAAAGGGGTAGTGGCGGTGTTGGATTCTCGACTTGCGACTGCCGGCTACGGACGGGCGCTGCGGGCCAGCCTGCCGCCTTTTTGGTACACCACCGATCGAGCGAAAGTCGTTGGGGCGCTGGAGCGACTCCGTGATGAGGCGCCCAGCAGCGATTAGCCCGGCAGCGGAAATCCCAGTGCGGGCCGGGAGTACACCTCGTAGGTGTATTGTATGTGTATGAGTCGTACCAATATTGAAATCGACGATGAACTAATTGCTTCCTGTATGGAGCGATTTGGGTTACCCACGAAGAAGAGCGCGGTTGAATTCGCCTTGAGGCGCCTACTAGGTACCGCGGACCTGCTTGGCCGGATGCGGGTAGTTCGAGGTATCGGCTGGGAAGGGGATTTGGAGCAAATGCGCTCAAGCTCAGATTTGGTCGATCGGTGACGCGGTTACTTGTTGATACCTCCCTTTGGGTTAGTTACCTGCGCGAGAGTAATTCGCAAATAGCTAACCGCATGGAAAACGCACTCGCCGATTCCGCCTTGATGACCGCCGAGCCAATCGTTATGGAGTTACTTGCGGGGGCCGCGGCTCATCAGGTCGGCGCGCTTGAATACCTACTCGACGGGATTCCTGGATTGCCGATCGATCCCACTGTTGATTTCAGAAGTGCCGCTGCCATTTATCGGTCTGCTCGCAGTAGCGGGCGCACGATCCGCTCACAGGTGGATTGCTTGATTGCTGTCGTAGCAATGCAAGCTGCCGATGTTGTTTTGATTCATAATGATCAAGATTATGAGATCATCGCGAGTGTCGCCCCCTTAAGGCAGGAGCGTTGGGCGGGTTAGCAAATATGATCCGCGATTGCCGGTTATTGGGGGCCAACTACAAGCGTCGAAGTACTGACACAACTTTGCCCATAATGCTCGCCTCGTCACCAAGGATCGGTGCATAGGCCGGGTTGTGTGGCATCAGCCAGAGATGACCATCGCGGCGCTTAAAGGTTTTTACTGTCGCTTCGTCATTAATTAGGGCCGCAACGATATCGCCATTCTCGGCGTCGGGCTGTTGGCGCACCACCACCCAATCCCCATCGCAGATTGCAGCATCGATCATCGAGTCGCCCACCACCTTGAGTAGGAAAAGCTCACCTTCACCAACGAGGTCACGTGGAAGGGGGAAGACCGCTTCGACCTCTTGTTCGGCCAGGATTGGCCCGCCGGCGGCGATGCGCCCGAGCAACGGCACGTATGCCAGGTTGGGGTCTTCCGCCTGCTCTTCGACCAGCCGCAGGCCGGGCGGGTTGGCGGCAATCGCTGGGCTTGCTGGCTCGGCAACCACTAAGGCTCGCGGCCGGTTTGGATCGCGTCGTAGGTAACCCAGCTTCTCCAAGGTCCCCAATTGGTGCGCCACACTGCTCGAAGAGGTCAAGCCCACGCCTTCGCCGATTTCGCGGACGCTCGGGGGGTACCCCTGGCGTTCGACGGTCTCGCGTATGACGTCAAGAATCGCCCGCTGCCTTGGGGTCAGGCCGGTTTCATCTGGGGGACCATCGGGCAGTTCGGTTACTCGAGCAGCCACGGGGGCTCCATTCGCTAAGCGGGACGCTGGAGTCGGGCAAAGCTAGCGAATTCAGCTGAATTCGTTGAATTGTCAGACCCCAGGTTCAAGGTAGGCACGAACCTACCGAATATTTCCAAAAAATTCAAACATATGTTCGAATGTCGGCTGGACGTGTCGCGCGGTTCATGGTAGAAATCGTACATGTGTTCGATCGAACAGATGTTCGAGTTAGGTTCCAACTAATCAATTGGCCGATCTGGGCCGATACCGAAAGGAAGACAAGATGGCAATGACAGCGCCCTTCCCCGCGCGAGTGCAAGGCTCCGCCGCGGCCGCAAGCACCGCTACTTCCAACCTCCGACTGACCAACAGGGGTCGGGTCTTACTCCTATTGGTCACAATTTTGACGCTGTTTACCGTGGTCGTGGCATCAGGTCGATTCACGGCGCAGGCCACGGTCAACTCTGACATGGCAGGCCAATCTGCCCCGGCTACCGCCGTGGTGGTCGTGCAAGCTGGCGAGTCCTTGTGGTCGATTGCTCAGCAGGTGGCTCCTGGCACTGATCCCCGCGAAATGGTCAGCCGAATCCGTGATCTAAATGGATTGGCCGATGCGGTAGTTAGCCCCGGTCAGTCGCTACTAGTGCCACGACTTCGCTAGCTTTCCCAAGGGAGCAGGCTCGGCACTACCATCTGGGTGCGTACCTCACGTGTTTGTTGCCCCAATGGAGTCCAAAATGTTTGCAGTTGGCCGGTATCGGGTTGAACGCGTAACCGATGGCGTGCGCAGCCATGTGGCCGATGAGGTTGCGGTTGAAGAACCGCTTGAAATTCGAATAGCGGGTTGCCCACCGTGGCGCACTATGCGCACACCAGGTGATGACATAGATCTGGCTTTAGGGTGGTTGGTGAGTGAAGGTGCGATCACCTCCGCCGATGAGGTCTTTAGCGCCCAAGAATGTAGTAGTGGTGAAGGCTTGGAGCGCGCCTCCTCGGTTGACATAACATTGCGCGAAGGCGTCCAGCCACCGCTGGCCCGTTCATATGCTGCGAGCAGTAGTTGTGGGGTTTGTGGCTCTGATACCAACCTTGATGTACTGAGTAGATGCACTTGGCCACTTGGTGAGGTTAAAACGCAAGTATCACCTGAGGTTCTGCTTAGTTTTCCCGATCAACTCTGTGAGTCCCAGCGCGGTTTCGGGCGCA
>WLHM01000063.1 GCA_009702725.1 Actinomycetota bacterium
GCCGAGGAGAACTGAAGCGGAAGCACGGAAATCCAGTTCGCGACCAAGATGAAAACGAAAAGACTTACCACCAATGGAAGCACGAATGGAGCCAGTGAGAGGCCCATAGACGCTTGCACTTGCCCGCGCATCTGAACGGTCACGGCTTCCCAGAACAACTGAACACCACTTGGCACACCGGTGGATGTCACCTTGGCCCGAAGGAAGAAGGCAAGCAGGAGGGTAACTACCCCCGCTACCAACGTGGCGTAGATCGTGTCGGTGTTGACTGTCAGACCCAACCACGTAGCCGTGGTGTGGTGGCCGACCTCAATCGAGGTTACCGGGATAAATTCTTTGATCATGGTCACGACTTTTGGGTCTCCGAATCAACTGGAGCATCAAGCTCACCCTTGCGGATCTTCATCCAAACAGGAACAACAGTGCTCAGAACTAGGACCACCTGGAAGAGTGCGAGGCCAAATAATACGCCGAAGCCAAATGGTCGAAAGACGAATGCGACTATCAGCGCAATAAGGGTGATAACCAGCAGCCTGGTAGCAGAGTTCAGCGCCAGCCCGCGCTTAAGTGGGTGATCCTGGGCGGCGATCGCGGCTACCGACCAGCTCACCACCTGCGCATTAGCTAGGCCCAAAACTAGCCCGATGGCGAAAAACACGCCAAACATCACCGCACCCGCAAGGGCGGCAAGAGCAATTGATACACCACTGAGAAGGATACAAAACACGGCTAGCCGTGCTGGCCGAAATACTACGGAGGGAAGGACGAACGGCGTCTCTTCCAGAGGCGCTGCCAAAGACCCTCCCGCAAGTTTGGCGGATGAAAAAACTTTTTGAAAACCGCGTGCTGAACGCTATCACGGGAACAAGGGCCCACATTTGCGGGGTGGGATCCACCCCAGCGACTAGCCGCGCGTGCCGCTGCGCAGTTGGTGAACCGCAGCGACCGGGGCCTTAGGTGGTCGACGAACCACGAAAATCAACAGTCCCAATCCCACCACAAAACCTGCCAAGGCATAGGCAAGGGGCACAAAAGCAATTGCTACCGCGGTGCCGGCAACCAACGCCGTCCAGGCATACATGATCAATACAGCACGGGCTTGAGAATGCCCCATCTCAAGCAGGCGATGGTGTAGGTGCTGCTTATCGGGGGCGAATGGGTTACGCCCAGCACGGGTGCGGCGCACCACCGCTAGGAGTAGATCAACCAGCGGAACCGCCATGACCGCGATAGGCAGCAAGATCGGCAGCAAAGTTGGGATGATCGTCGGGCCAGCGAGTGCACTTGGATCAATCTGGCCCGATAACGTAATTGTGCTCGCAGCGAGCAATAAGCCCAGCATCATCGAGCCGGTATCGCCCATAAAGATGCGCGCCCGGTAAACGTTGTGGGGCAAGAACCCGATGCAGATGCCAACAAGAAGTACGGACACCAAGGTCGCTAAAGTCGCGCGCTCAACCCCGAGCACCACCGAGAGCAGATACGAATAGGCGAAGAAGGCCCCGGCCGCTACGGCCACGATGCCGGCGGCTAGTCCGTCAAGACCGTCAATGAAGTTAATGGCATTTATACTGATTAGGACGATTAAGACGGTGAATAACACACTTGTTAATGGGTCCAACACGAACGTGCCACCGATCGGCAACCAAATAACGGCGATACCTTGAAATGCCATCACGCCCGCGGCTAAGACCTGACCGGCCAACTTAATTGGCGCGTCGAGCCCCCACTTATCGTCGACGATGCCAAGCAGGACGATGATCGCCACCCCGGACAGCAGGGCTAGTGGTGCACTACCGGTCTCAAAAACCGAACCCATCATGGGGAGCTTGCTCGCTAGCAGTAGGCCGGTAATGAGGCCCAGCATCATCGCCAAGCCACCAAGGCGGGGCGTGGATTCGGCGTGCACATCACGATCGCGTACTTCGGCAACGAACCCGAAACGAATTGCAAAGCGTTCAACAAGTGGCGTTGTCAGATAAGTGACGGCGGCCGCGGCGAGTAAGCACAATAGATATTCGCGCACGGCCCCTCCTTTCGGTCAACTCATTCGACATCGATCGGTCAATAGTTAGCTCTGCGGGTAGGCCGGGTGCTTCGTTACCAACTCCAACACATCGGCTGCTACTGCAGCGGAGGTCGCTGGCTCACGCACCGCACGACCGATCAATGCAGCAATTTCTTTCATATCGCCGGCGTCCATCCCCTGGGTCGTGACCGAAGGTGTTCCAACTCGTATACCCGATCCAATCGATGGCGGCTGGGGATCGTACGGAATCGAATTTTTGTTCAGGGTGATTCGTGCGGCGTCACAGCGAACTTCAGCTTCAGAGCCGCTCACGCCGAGGGGCTGAAGATCCAACAGCGCGAGATGGGTATCGGTACCGCCACTTACCGGGCGCATACCTTCGCCTGCCAGACCGGCAGCTAATGCCTGCGCATTGACGATGACCTGCTTGGCATATTGCTGATAAGCCGGTGTTGCAGCTTCTTTGAGTGCCACGGCCTTTGCCGCCACCGCATGCATGAGCGGGCCACCTTGCATCATTGGGAATACTGCCTTATCAATAGCAGCCGCGTGCTCAGCCTTACACAAAATCATGCCGCCTCGGGGGCCACGGAGCACTTTATGGGTGGTGAAAGTAACTACGTCGGCGTATGGCACCGGGCTTGGGATGGCCCGGCCCGCAACTAATCCGATGAAATGTGCCGCATCAACCATCAAGATGGCGCCAACTTCATCTGCGATGGAGCGAAATGCGGCAAAATCGATGAGCCGCGGATAGGCCGTTGCCCCGCAAATGATCATTTTGGGCCGGTGTTCAACAGCTAGTGCGCGCACCTGGTCATAGTCAATAAGTTCGGTATCTTTGCGAACGCCGTACGAAATGACATTGAACCATTTACCCGAAAAATTGACTTTCGAACCGTGGGTAAGGTGGCCGCCGTGGGGCAAACTCATAGCCAGCACAGTCTCACCGGGCATAACGAATGCACCGTAAGCAGCTAGATTGGCACTCGCCCCACTATGTGGCTGGAGGTTGGCATGGTCGGCGCCAAAGAGCTCCTTGGCGCGCGCAATGCCGATTTCCTCGGCGACATCAACTTCAGCACAACCACCGTAATAGCGCCGGCCCGGGTATCCCTCGGCGTATTTATTACTCAATGTCGAGCCGAGCGCCGCCAAAACGGCAGGTGAGGTGAAATTCTCGCTAGCGATCAGCTGCAATCCACTGCGCAGCCTCTCCAACTCGGCCAGGACGACGCCGGCAATTTGTGGATCCTCGGCGGCCAGCGCGTCGAAATCCGGACCCCAAAATGGCGTGCTGCTCATCTAGCTCCCTTGTTGATGGTAGACCTAGTCTACGCAATAAGGCCTTTGCGGCCTCTGCACCTAGATCGCAGTGGAATCGACCAAATTCGGGCAAACCGCCCGCAACTCGGCTATGCCAACCGCGCCGACCCGCACAACCTCCGGAGCCGCGCCGCGCAGATCAACCACGGTACTGATCGTCGCAGCTAGATCAGCTGGTGAGTTTTCGGGTGTCACCCCAAGTTCGTCGACGTCAAGGGCCAGCACGATGGCTTCGCCAAACTGAGCAACCGCATCGTCAACGGTGGTGGCTGCCGGCATCCCGGCCACATTGGCTCCGGTCACCGCCAAGGGGCCGGTTGCTCGCAGCAATTCAAGAAGCAGTGGGTGCAGGGGCATTCGCGCCGCAAGTGGCGCATCTCGGGGCAACTCCCAAGCCAAGGTTGACTGCGGCTCGAAGAGCAAGGTCAACAACCCGGGCCAAAAGTTGAGCATGAGCGCCCTGGCCGCCGGTAAACCCACGTGCACCGCAAGGCCGCTCATGGTCGCCGCACTCGGCACCATGATTGGCACCGGCACCTGGCTTGACTGGCTCTTGGCCTTGCGCAACGAAGCGATTCCACGGCTGCTAAACGGGTCGGTCGCCAGAGCATAGACACTCTCGGTCGGTACTAAAATCAAATCGCCGCGCCGAGCAGCTGAAGTAGCAGCATTCAGTGAACGAGGCCGATCTAAGTTCTCGGAGGTTGTTCCGCACGCTAGCCGCAACATAATGGCCCCTTCTCAACTAGATCGGCGAGCGATAGTAAACCGCGGCAGTCCATTTAAATCCTTGCGATCGATGACTTCGGGCCACACCCGGGTGCCGATTGACATCTTGGCCAGCAGCGCGAGCTCTTCGCCCGCGACCAAACTCTGTGCCAGCCCCGCCACCCCGAGGAGCCCAGCATCAGCGCCTTGAACATCTGCATGCTCAATAACCAGCAGGCCACCGGGCTTAAGAAGAATTGCCGCGGTGTGCAGCACCCCACGCACTACGTCGAGGCCATCTTCACCGGCAAAAAGAGCCACTTTGGGTTCATGATCGCGAACTTCTGGCTCCCTTGGCACCATAAGCGCTGGGATATAAGGAGGATTGGCGACAATAACTGAAACCTGACCGGCCAACTGTGCGAGGCCATGCCCGGGGTTGGCAACCAAGGCGGCGTCATCGTGCACCACATCAACTCGAGAAAAGGCTGCGTTCAATGCCACCTCTTGTGCGGCGAGGTTCCGCCTAGTCCAGCGAACGGCCTCGTCGTCTAATTCAACGGCGTACACCCTAGAATTTTCAACCTCGATACCAAGCGATAACGCGATCGCACCGCTCCCTGAGCACAGGTCCACGGCGATTCGCTCCGAAACTGGTAGGTCGCGCAATTCACGGATACCAGCTTCGACAACCAATTCGGTTTCGGGGCGCGGAATAAAAACCCCGGGCCCAACCTGGAGTTCAATATGGCGAAAAGCTGCGGTACCTAGAAGGTGCTGTAAGGGCACCCTGGAAAGTCGCTTAGTCATGAGCTGCTCTACACGCACCCGTTGAACAGGTGTAACTAAATCCTGCAAAATCAATCGGTTACGTCGAACTCCTATTACGAACGCGATAATTTCAGCAGCGTCAACATTTGGTGATGGCACACCTGCGGCCGCTAATCGACGTTCGGCGTCGATGAGTACGTCGCGTACGGTGGAACGGCCACCGGTGGTGTGGTCAACATCCCAGTTCACGATGGGGTGTCACCCAATCGCACCGCGTTATCAGCCTCCAAGCAGGCATTAATTACGTCGTCGAGATCACCGTCGAGAATCTGGTCTAGGTTGTGTGACTTATACCCAACACGGTGGTCAGCTAGTCGATTCTCGGGGAAGTTGAAAGTGCGTATTCTCTCGCTGCGGTCGACGGTGCGCACCTGTAGGCGGCGGGCATCGGAAGCGTCTTGAGCCGCCTGCTCTTGTGCAGCGGCTAGCAGCCGGGCGCGCAGAATCCGCATCGCCTGCTCCCTATTTTGCAATTGGCTTTTTTCATTCTGACAAGAAACGACAACCCCGGTAGGCAGGTGGGTAATTCGCACCGCGGAGTCGGTCGTGTTTACGCTTTGACCACCTGGGCCAGATGATCTAAAAACATCGATCCGCAGGTCGTTTGGATCAACCACGATGTCGACATCCTCGGCTTCGGGGAACACAAGAACTCCAGCAGCTGAGGTGTGGATTCGCCCTTGGGATTCAGTCACGGGCACCCGTTGCACTCGATGGACCCCTCCCTCGTATTTGAGACGGGCATATGGAGCATCACCTGGTTCAGGGTTCCCTCGTGCCTTGACTGCTAAGGCCACGTCCTTGTAACCGCCAAGATCAGACTCAACCGCATCGATAATTTGCGTTGTCCAACCGCGGCGTTCGGCATAACGCATGTACATGCGCAGCAGATCGGCGGCAAATAGCGCCGATTCCTCGCCGCCCTCCCCCGCTTTAACCTCCAAAATGACATCCTTGTCATCAAGTGGATCACGCGGTAAAAGCAATCTAGTTAGGTGCTCGGCTGCTGCCTTTTCGCGCTCGATCAAACCCGGAAGCTCATCGGCAAAGGACTGGTCATCATCGGCTAGTTCGGTCGCGGCCAACACATCGTCGGCCAGCGCTGCCCAATCGCGGTAAACCGTGATTATTGGACGCAGTTCTGCGTACCGGCGCCCGTACCTGCGCGCAACAGACTGATCTGCGTGCACCGCCGGATCGGCGAGCTTGAGTTCAAGATCGCTGTACTCAACTGACAGTTCCGCACACGACTCGAACATCAATCCTCCTTCCGAGATATGCCTACAAAACCACGGGCCAGCAACCACATGCAGATAAAACAATCCCGGGCGCCGGTCAGGGACCGACCGCATGACGGGGGAGACACGCGGTCGATCCCGGGCCGGCGCCCGGGATCAGAAGCTACTTGTCAGCGGACTTATCGGCCGCCTTGCCATAACGAGTTTCGAATTTCGCAACCCGACCGCCGGTATCGAGAATTTTCTGCTTACCGGTATAGAACGGGTGGCACTGCGAGCAGACATCGGCGTGAATACTGCCGTTCTTCGCGGTGCTGCGGGTAACGAAGGTACTGCCACAGGTGCAACTCACCGTGGTTTCGGCGTATGCCGGATGTATATCGGCTTTCATGTCGAACTCCTCTTGTTAGCCCCGGGTCGGCTGCCCGCTCGGAATGAACGGGACCGTGAACCGCAGCATGCTCATTATTGCATCCCCGGCTAGCAAGCGAGAAATCTGGGTTTCCCGGGGGTCGTGGCTGCCTACCTGCTAATCCTCTTCACCACTGCCTGATGCCGTGGTCTTTTGAATTTGCATCAAAAATTCAGTATTGGTCTTGGTATCGCGCAATTTAGTTAGCAGCAACTCAATTGCCTGCTGCTGGTCCAGCGCATGGAGGACCCGGCGCAACTTCCAAACAATCTTGAGCTCCTCCGGGGTCATGAGCAGTTCTTCCTTGCGGGTACCCGAGGAGTCAACGTCAACGGCTGGGAACACCCGCTTATCGGCTAGGCGACGGTCAAGTTTGAGCTCCATGTTGCCGGTGCCCTTGAACTCCTCGAAGATCACCTCGTCCATTCGCGAACCGGTTTCAACCAAGGCGGTAGCCAGGATTGTTAACGAGCCGCCACCTTCAATATTGCGTGCCGCCCCAAAGAACTTCTTCGGCGGGTAGAGCGCGGTTGAGTCAACACCACCGGAGAGGATGCGACCTGATGCCGGCGCCGCCAAGTTATAGGCGCGACCCAGCCGAGTCA
>WLHM01000064.1 GCA_009702725.1 Actinomycetota bacterium
ATCTAGGCCCCGGTGCCCACGGTGGCCTACTAGTGCCAGATGAAGGATTACTCGACCCGTGGTCGATTGTTATCGCCCTTGCCACTGACTTCGTTGTCAATGGTGGCACGTTATTGCGCAAGGCTGGGGTTACCCAAATCGCGCGCATTGACGGTCGCCACGAACTGCAAACCGCCGCTGGCACCGTGTACGCGACTTGGGGGATAAATGCGGCCGGCCTCAACAGTGACGTAGTCGATCGCCTACTCGGCCATGATGGTTTCACCATCACCCCGCGGCGTGGGCAACTCATTGTGTTCGACAAACTCGCACGATCACTTATTAAGCATGTGATTTTGCCGGTGCCAACGGCCACCACCAAGGGTGTGCTGGTTGCACCAACTATTTACGGCAATGTGCTGCTCGGACCAACCGCCGAAGATCTCACCGATAAGACCGCAACAAATACCACCGCTGACGCTTTGGCCAGCCTGCTCGATAAAGGCCGCGTGATTATGCCAAGACTTATTGAAGAGGAAGTCACAGCTACTTACTCAGGCCTGCGCGCAGCAAGTGAGCACAGTGACTACTGCTACGAAGTCTTCCCCGATAAATATGTGCGAGTTGGCGGTATTAGATCAACGGGGATCTCATCTTCACTCGCTAGCGCCGAGAAAGTGGTCGCTGATCTTGGTGAGCGCGGAGTCCTTATGCAGGAGTTGAAGTCACCCACCACCGTGACAATGCCAAATCTCGCGGAGTCGCGGCCGCGGCCTTATCAAGATGCCGCACTTATTTCTGCCGATCCGGCATACGGGCGCATCCTTTGCCTATGTGAACGAGTGACCCTCGGAGAAGTCAGGGATGCCCTCACCAGCCCGGTGCCCGCCGGCGACATCGACGGCTTGCGAAGGCGCACCAGAGCACTGGCTGGGCGCTGTCAGGGTTTTCATTGCGGGGCTTTGATCACCGAGATGGCAACCGCGTGGTCAGGGCACGCTCATGAGTGACCAGCAACACCCAGCGCAGCAAGATGTCGACGTTGTAGTGATCGGTGCTGGCCCAGCGGGACTAACCCTCGCTCACGCACTCGGTGAACTCGGTGTCAGTGACGTGTTGATTATCGATCGCGACACCCAGCCCGGTGGAGTGCCACGCTATTCGGATCACCACGGTTATGGGATTCGCGATTTACGGCAGCCACTGCGGGGGCCGATTTACGCAGGCCACCTAGCGCTCCGGGCCGTCAAGGGTGGTGCACGGATCATGACGGAAGCCACCGTCACCGATGTCAATGCAACTCAACACACCATCGAGGTAACAGCGCCTTCCGGGCGCCTTACCGTCAAGGCGAAGGTGATTGTTATAGCTACCGGTTGTCGCGAAAGGCCCCGCACCGCGCGGTTGGTACCAGGTACCAGGCCCGCTGGCGTATTCACCACCGGCTGGCTGCAAAGACTTGTGCATCTGCAACACGGTTCACCAGGTAAGCGCGCAGTGATCGTTGGCGCCGAACATGTTTCATACTCGGCAGTACTCACCTTGCGCCATGCCAAGTGTGATGTCGTCGCTATGGTCACTGAGCGCCGCCGACATGACTCATTTTCAGCATTTAATTTTGCTGCGCGTGCTAGGTGGCGCTTCCCGCTCCTGACTTCAACAAAAGTCACCGACATTCTCGGCGGCCAACAGGTCGAGGGTGTGCAGATCCAAGACGCGAAAGGCCGTTACAGGATCCTCGAATGTGACAGTGTGGTTTTCACCGGTGATTGGGTTTCCGAGAATGAACTTGCCCGACGAGCCGGCACCGAGATTGACCCAGGCACGGGCGGGCCTGCGGGTAACGCTCAGCTGGCGACGAGTGCACCGGGCATCTTTGCTATCGGCAATGTGTTGCACCCGGCTGCTACCGCCGATATCTGTGCCCTCGATGGCGAGCACGCCGCCGCTGCCATTGCCGCCTATTTAGCCACTCCGAGTACTTGGCAAGAAGCGCCCTTGCGACTGCTCACCGAAGGGCCGATCGACTGGGCAGCGCCTAACTTGCTGACCCCCGAGGTACTCACAGCGCCTCGCGGCAAAGTACTTGTTCAATTCACCGAGCGTCGCCGACTGCCCCGGCTCGAAGTCGAGCAAGGCGGTGAACGGCTTTGGTCTGGGTTCGTGCCGTGGGCGATACCGACGCGGCCGGTGCCGATCACCGACTCGTGGCTCGCCCGAGTTTCGGCTACGGGAGCCGACCCGATCCTTCGGGTACTAACCTGATCCGGTGACTTCCCCCGCCTCCTTTGTTCTGACAGGCCGCGCCCGACTAATTGTTGCCAGCGCGCTCATGCTGTTCGTGCAGCTAGCGCTCATCCGCTGGTGTGGCGCGAACCTAGTCCACCTGTCCTACTTCTCGAATCTAATCCTGCTCGCATCCTTCCTCGGTATCGGCCTTGGATTTTTACGCTCCAGCCGCCCGACCGATATCGGACGTTACGTGCCGATCGGTCTGCTCATCATCGTGGCTTTCATCTCGCTCTTCCCCGCGAAGATTGAAGGCTCCTCCAACGACCTGATTTTCTTTACGATGGTGCAGCCGACCGGCCTACCGACATGGGTTTCACTACCTCTCGTCTTTATTGTTATCGCGATCACCATGACAATGTTTGGTGAAATAACCGGCCGCGCCTTTCGCGCCTTTGGGGCTTTGGACGCCTACCGCTGGGACATCATCGGATCAATCGCCGGCACCTTGGCATTTACCGCCATCGCGTTCCTGCGGGCCCCATCGTGGATCTGGCCGGTGGTGACATTCATCGCCCTGTGGTTGCTTTACGGCGTGCGCCTACCGTGGCTCTCGCGCTTTGCCATGGTCGCGGTGATCGGTTTACTCGTATTCGAATCTCTGTCTGCTGGAGTTTCTTGGTCTCCTTACTACAAAGTGCACACCGAAACTTTCAATGCCGGTACCCCTGTTGAATACACCACTATTCAAGTCAATGGAATTCCGCATCAAAATGTGATGGACGTCCAGGAGCGCCTTAAATCAGAACCAATGTATGGCCGCCCGTATGAACGAGCTGTGGGTAATCCACTGAATAATGTTTTAATCGTTGGTGCAGGTACCGGAACTGACGTCGCCTTAGCACTCGCTAATGGCGCAAAACATGTGGATGCGGTTGAGATTGATCCGCGTATTCAGCAAATAGGTTCACAGATAAATCCCAATAAACCTTATGACGATCCACGGGTCTCGGTTCACATCAACGATGGCCGCGCGTTCTTGTCAGGTAATACCGATAAGTACGACCTAATTCTTTTCGCATTACCTGACTCGTTGACACTGGTATCCGGTGCGAGCCAACTGCGCCTAGAGTCCTATCTGTTCACCGAACAATCGATGCAGGCCGCACGTGATCACCTCACCGATCAAGGTGTTTTCGCGATGTATAACTACTACCGTGAACCGTGGTTGATAAATCGCCTTGCAGGCACCGTTGATGAGGTATACGGTCATGCGCCTTGCCTTGACACATTCACCGCGGTGCAATCCCTGGCCGTGATCGCCATAGGCAAAGAGCAGGGCAATGTGGTGTGTGCCCCAAATGCAGTCTGGGATCGCGCCAGTATTTCCGCCGCCGAAATACCGCCACCAGCGGTAGATGACCGGCCGTTCCTGTACCTAAAGGAGCGATCGATACCAACGCTTTATCTCATCGTAATCGCACTGATTCTTGGCGTCTCACTCCTTGGCGTACGTATCTTCGGTGGCCCCCTTCGCTCAATGGCTGGATACGCTGATCTGTTCTTCATGGGAGTGGCTTTCTTGCTCCTTGAAACCAGATCTATCACTACATTCGCCCTGCTATTTGGCACCACGTGGCTCGTGAATGCTTTGGTTTTCACCGGCGTGCTGCTCGCTGTGCTGGCCGCCATCGAGATCACCAAGAAGTTCACGGTGCCAAGGCGGGCGATAATCATTGCGCTGTTTGCCTCACTACTGCTTGCCTTCCTGGTACCAAACTCGGCACTACTTGGCCTACCGATTCCGCTGCGATTGCTGTTCGCGGTGATTTTGGCCTTCCTGCCGGTGTTCTGCGCCAACTTGCTATTCACATCTAGGTTCAAGGACGCCAAAAACCCAACTTCAGCATTTGCCGCGAATCTTTTCGGTGCAATGATCGGTGGCTGTCTTGAGTACCTGTCATTGGTACTCGGGTACCAGTGGCTAGTGGCCGTCGTTGCATTGATGTACTTAATTGCAGTTTTGATCGGTGGGCGATACTCGAGGCGCCTTGCACGCGTATGACTCGAATGGTCACCGCCGCAACCGGCGCAGTCGCCCTCATCGTCGGCTTCGGCATCGCTTCGGTAACCGGGGTGCGCTGGCTCGGCGGAATCGCGCTAATTGCTGGTGCCATCTGGTGCGGATACAAGTGGTGGCGGACGGCCGGTCTGCTGCGCGCCATCATCGCAGTGCTGCTGTTCGGCATTGCTTTTGTGATTTCACATCCGCTTGGCGCAGCAATCGGTGCGTGGCCGTCAGTATTTCTAGTTTCCCTCCTCGCCGGCGCACTGGCTTATGCGATTACCCCGCAGAGTTCGGACCGACAGTGATTTCAATACCGACCCGATCACCCGAGGTGCGCCCGGGGAATTTATCGAGTACGCCAATCAACTTGAACATCAAGCCGTAGCGCTTTCTTATCTTCTTGACCGTCGCCGCCGTGCCTACCGCATCTTGAACGATTGCAGTACCAAAAACGCGGGCACCCTTAATGGAACCACGCATATCGCAGGGCGCTAACTCCACCACGGGATTAGACCCGATGCGCTTGACCTTGCCTGAACCCGCTTCCGTCATCACATAAAGGTGATCGCCCTCACGCGCGAGCCAGACTGGTGTCGCCACCGGGGTGCCGTCTTTGCGAAATGTGGTCAGGGAGAGGTATTTGGACTCGGCCAAATTTTCGATGGGCAGCATGCCCAGCATTATCGCGTGGACAGAAGGGTCCTGTTCCCCTGGCGTGCGGCTAGACATTGTGTAGCCTCGTTTTATGCGAAGAGGTGGCATGGTTCCCATGATTTGTCGCGCGGTGAGCGCCTTGGCACTTCTAACGCTGGTAGCAACGATCACCGCTACTGCTTCAAGTGCGGCGACTTCCCCGCCATTCGAAGGCACCATCTGGATCGGCCCGAACATCATCACCCCTGCCAGCCCCAGCGACCTTCTCAGCACGGATCCGACCGGGAGGGGTTCCCGCACGACTTACGACAGGCGGAGCGGGTGGGTCACCCAGGACTCCTACCTGTTCATCGCCCGGTTCACCGGATCGAAGCCGGCTGAGATCATTGTGAATCCTGAATTCGGGTCACAGGATGCAGCTGCGACCCAAGCAGGATTCTTCGCCCGGATCCTGGGGCAGTTGCCACGCGGTTGCCGAACTCAGGTCGATGCGCTTTGGATTCATTCGGGCAACGAAAGCCTCGGAGGCGGCAATCGCTCGATCCTGATTCACAGTAACTTCGCGAACGGGGACCGGGCATTCCTCGAAGAGGGGCTCCTCCACGAATGCGCTCATACCTCACTCGACTGGGATTGGGGCGGAACTGTTGAGCGGGCGAAGTGGGCTGCGCAGGTCGCTAGGGACCCAGGCTTTATCTCTATGTACGCGGCCGACAACCCCAAGAGCGAGGATGTGGCAGAGACATTTGTTCCCTACCTCGCCTGGAAGCTTGGCGCAGCCAGCGGCTACACGGCCGCCCAACTCGAGGCCATCTCGCAGCAGATCCCGAATAGACTTAACTACCTCGACTCATTGGCGCTGGACTTGGCGCCCCTCATCGCCGCCGAGCCCTCAACAACACCCTCCGCAGCATCGGGCGGAGTCGAGCAGTCGACCGCGCGCAAGATCAGGCCCGGATCTGCGTGCAAGAAGGCCTTCATCGGGCACACATTCACGACGGTGAAATTCGGCACCCTCACCTGCAGGCAGGGCTCCAACGCCATTCGTTGGCGGCGCTAAGCGCATTCCAGCAGGCCGTGATTCGAATAGGACACAGAGAGCGAGGTCGCTTCCGGCGGCCGTCCTCCGCAAAGGTGGTAAGTGAAAGGTATTTGGACTCGGCCCGATTGGCGAAAGGATCGTGCCCACTATTATCGCGTGGTTAGGTAACGCCTCTGTAGCTCAGTGGTAGAGCAACCGCCTTGTAAGCGGTAGGTCGTCAGTTCAATCCTGACCGGAGGCTCCATTTCGCCCTCCTTGACACCCGCTGCGCGGGTAGCATGGGAATTATTCGGTGGCCGGCCCACCGCCCATCTGGAGGATGTACATGCCAGCAGACATTGACATCGCCCAAGCAGCGAATATGAGACGTGTCTCCGAAATAGCCGAGGGCCTTGGGATACCGGATGAATTTGTCGAGCCCTACGGCCGCTACAAAGCCAAAATCTCACTCGACTATCTAGATTCACTTCCGGCTAATCCAAATGCAAAGTTGATCCTGGTAACGGCGATTAGCCCAACACCTGCTGGTGAAGGTAAAACCACCACCAGTGTCGGTCTCGGTGATGGCCTGCGGGCAATTGGCAAGCGCGCCATGATCTGCTTACGTGAACCATCTTTGGGCCCGGTCTTTGGGATGAAGGGCGGTGCAGCTGGCGGCGGTTACGCGCAGATCGTACCTATGGAGGACATCAATCTGCATTTTACCGGAGACTTTAACGCCATCGCATTAGCGCACAACCTGCTGTCCGCGTTAATTGATAATCACATCCACCATGGCAATGAACTTGAAATTGACGTGCGGAGGGTGGCCTGGAAACGAGTCATCGACATGAACGATCGGGCACTTCGTGATATCACCATTGCTCTCGGTGGGCCACCAAATGGATTCCCGCGCTCCGATGGATTCGACATCGTTGTCGCCTCAGAGATCATGGCGATCTTTTGCTTAGCTACCTCACTCGAGGATTTGCGCAG
>WLHM01000065.1 GCA_009702725.1 Actinomycetota bacterium
GCTCGAGCGCACCCTTGCTCGCATTGACGCGCAATTGCACGAGCGCGGCTCCCCCGACCTCATGACCGGCGGCCCGCAATAGCGATTGATAGACCCCGAGTTGGGCGTGCTCGGGTACTTTGCTGTCTGGTGGTGGGGTCTTCATGTTTTTCAGGTCAACAGCTACTAATCGACCTTGGCTGTCACTTTCAATGCGATCCAGGGATCCGCGTAAATTCACCCGCTCGGTACCACCGGCCGGAGTAGGGACATCGAGGATGGCAGCTTCAGACTCTTCACTTGCAACCAACTTTCGATCGGCACGCAAGTGGTAAACCAAAAAGCGCGTCAAGGCATCGCGGGCCTGCGCGCGTTCGGCGACCGACTGCCAAGTTGATTCAAATCTGAGATCTTTCCAAACTCGATCAACGAGGGCGTCCATGCTGTCAATATCGGCGGGTACCTCACCTTTTGCTACATAATCAGCAACCGCGTGGACAACACTTCCAAATTTCGTGGCCGCCGGACGCGGGGTTTCGACCCGGGCCTCATGATCGAAAAACCAACGCAGGGCACAGGTATTGATGGATTCAAGCCCGCTACCCGACAAAGAAATTGGTACCTCGGCAGGTCGAACCGGCTGCGCACCCTCGGTGACATCGCCGACGGCCCACCAAGAGTCAGGATTAGCCGCGGGCACCAGGGGTTCACCGGTTTCGTCGACGGCGCGCGCCAACTCCGCCAACTTCGTGACCGCGGCCGCCTGCACCGAAGGTGAGCTAATTTCGTCCATCGCTACTTGCCGCAGGCGTGCCACTAAGCCATCGAGTGAGGCGGTGAAGCGTGGGCGTCCGGATTTAGATTCGGCTTCGACCCCTAGTGCGGCAATGAAACGGCTCGGCTGCGGCCCGGCATCGGTACCAGATGCGATGGCGGTTACCACTACGCGCTGGCGCGCCCGCGTGCACGCCACATAAAACAACCGGCGCTCCTCGGCGAGTAATTCAGCCGGCCGCACGCCATCACCGACACCAGCACGCGTAAGTCGATCAGGCTCGAGTATTGACCCGCGGGCCCGCAGATCGGGCCACTGGCCATCTTCGGCTCCGACAACCCAAACCGCCTCCCACTCCAGCCCTTTGGATCGGTGCGCGGTCAAGATGCGCACCGCGTCACTTCGAAGTGACCGATCGGCCACCTGCTCAGCGGGTAGTTGTTGATTACGAAGCATGATTAAGAAATTGCGCAGGCCCGCGAACCCTTGGTATCTGGATTGGGTGCGTTCTGCCGTCTCGAAAAGTGCGATGACGGCGTCAAGGTCGTGATGAGCGCTGCGCGAACCACCAAGTGCGGCATTACGCAATCGTTCGGGCCACCCGTGCACCAACTTGCCACCCACTCGCCCTGACCAGAGCAGCCAAAGGACATCTTCTGGTGAGGTACCAGTGCTAATTAGTTCGTGTGCTGCGCTAAGTAGTGCGCGCATTCGTTCAACTGACAACCGGAGGGCGTCAGATTCTGGTAACGAAGTGGGAAGTTCGTGGCGCCCGCGCAAGGTATCGCGGATCAGTTCATCAGAAAACCCAGGTGGAACTTCAGGGTCGGCTAATCGCGCCGCCGAACGCAGTGCCCGCCCGAGCTGGCGAAACTGTGATGCATCAAGGCCACCTAGCGGACCGGTAAGTAGGTCAGCCGCTTGTTCGCTAGTGATCTGAGTCGGATCGACCGCCATTTCAGCAGCCTGCAAGAGCACTGCTACCGCGGGCTCAGCGCGTAACGGGATTTCGTCGGCGGCGATTGTTGTCGGCACCCCAGCTTGCATTAACGCCCGCTGCACCAAAGGAATCTGCCGAGCTGATCGAACGAGCACCGCGAGATCTGCCCAAGCCAGACCATCATCTAAATGGGCGCGCCGTATCTGTTCGGCAATATGAGCGGCCCGCGATGATTCACTATCAAAGAGTTGGACTTCGACAATATCGGTGGCCCCCGCCGCCGGTGCAGCACCAACACAAACCGGATGCCGATGCGCATACACCTGCTCCTTGGTGAAAGATCCGATCGGTCGGGCGCCCAAGATCGAGGTTGCTGCCGCTCGGATATTTGGCCCGAACCTGCGGGTGCGCTGCAAGATGACCGTGGGCGCCGGCTCATCGGCACTGGTCCGAAATTGCTGCGGGAAATTCAAAATGCCCGCAACATCGGCGCCGCGAAAACCATAGATGGCCTGGTCAGGATCACCAACGACAACCAAGCTGGTGCGCGGGCCAACCAGCGCATTGAGTAATTCGACCTGCAGTTGATCGGTGTCTTGATATTCGTCGACATAGATCGCGCGATAGGTGCGGTGTAATTGGGCGGCGACATCCGGGGTGCGAGCCGCAATCACCGCGCGATGTAGGAGTTCGACGTAGTCACAAACATTCTCGAGCACCATTACCGCGTTTTCTTGCTCGGCGAGTGCGCCAATGGCGGCCCAAGCTGGGCGCCCAGACTTGGCTCCGATGCGCTCGAGTTGGGCTGGGTCAAGGCCGAGTTCACGTGCCCGGGCCAGCACCGACCGGATTTCATTTGCCAGGCCTAAAGTGGTTACGGCCCCGGCTAACTCTTCGGGCCAATTGATTGTGCCATCTTCGAGGGCTCCGATTAGGAGATCGCGAATCCGGACATCTTCTTCAGCCCCGGATAGCAACCGCGGTGGATCGCGGAGTTCACCAACCTGTGCGGTCTGTTGCATCAGCCCATAGGCGAATGAATGAAAAGTTGCGACCACCGGGATCACCCCACCCCCGAGCCGTTGCACGACTCGATCGCGTAGCTCATCAGCGGCCCGGCGCCCAAAAGTTAGTGCGAGGACGGCGCCCGGGGCTAATGGGTCGATTGGGTCGTTGATGCGGGCGGTGATCGCCTCGACGATGGTGGTGGTTTTACCGGTGCCCGGGCCCGCGAGCACCAGGAGGGGACCGGTGCGGTGATCGACCACCTGCAACTGCTCTGGGTCAAGGACAGCGGGGGTAGCCGGGGGCAGCGGGGCAGTGTCTAGGACCCATGACCGGGACACCGATTGCCTCATAGGACCATGCCTACCACCTTCGTCTGACGATCCTCTGAGACTATCTACCAGTGACCGCGACACCCGATGGCCAGCCTCTGGCCACCAGCGGTGTCGAAATCGAAGAGGATCCCTTCACCAGGCGGGTGCGCCGGCCCCTTGACCTCGCCCGTTTCGTCCTAGCCATTGCGATTACCAGCGCGATTATCGGAGTTGGCTGGTTCGCCACTAGCACGACCGCCGGCCTCGAGGACGATGTCACCAGCGGGGTCCAGTCACTACCCGCGGCGGTGATCTTGGCCCTGAATGTCATCGGTGGCATCGGAACCTTGGGTTTGCCTATCGCCGCGGGCGTCGCTTTGATGGTTCGACGCCGGGCACGCCAACTCTTTGATGCGGTGATCGCGTTACTCGCTGCTGTGGTCGTTTTGACGATTGCTTCAACCGCCGTTTCCGAAAGTGGAGTACCTCGCTTACTTGTCGCCCTAGCCGGATCAACCAGCCCCGAAAGTGCCTCGACCGCTCCGATACTCGCGGGCTTGATCGCCTTTATTACGGTGGCTCGGTTACTTGCAATGCGGCCGTGGAATGTGCTGAGTTTCATCGTCATCGGTTCGGTCATCGTTGTCACGGTTTTAAGCTCGGGTATCGCCCTGGCCGGGGTTGGTGTGAGCATCGCACTGGGCTGGGCCATCGGTCTACTTACCCGGTACGCGCTCGGCACACCCACCACCCGCCCAACCGGTCAGGAAGTCGCCGACTCCCTCGCCCGTGGTGGATACCCCCTTATTTCACTCGCCGCCGAGACAACTACTTCCCGAGGCCGCAGGTACCGAGCCGTTACTCGCTCGGGTGCCGAGTTAAGGATCAATGTGCTCGACCGCGACCTTGAAGGCGCCGGTTTGGTCTCGGCATTTTGGACGGCACTTCGCCTACGTGATGAACCGGGCACCGGGGCCTTTAACATGCGCCGCACCCTTGACCATGCCGCACTTATCGCATTCGCCGCGCAGGCGGCCGGGGTTCCAACTCCGCGATTGCTGCTGACAACTGAAGTAGGCCCCGACTCAAGTCTGCTCGCCTACGAATATATAGATGGTGAACTTTTCACGGATATAAACGAGTCAAGCCCCGGGGGTCCCCTTAGTGATGCCGATCTGCAAGGGGCTTGGCGTGCCGTGCGCACTTTGCATGAGCACCAGAGCAGCCACCGCGCACTTTCGGCAGATCACCTCCTGCGCGCAACGGACGGCAGTATCTGGATCGTCGGCCACGGAGGCGGCTCTATCGCCGCAAGTGATGTGGCCCAACGAATAGATCTCGCCGAGTTGCTCTGCACGTTGTCGCTGCTTACCAACGTCGATCGGGCGGTCGAGGCCGGGCGGCTAATACTCGGTGTCGATGGATTAACCCGGGCCCTGCCCGCCCTGCAGCCGGTTGCCCTATCGGGCATGACCCGCAAAGCCGTGCGTAAGAACCGGCAGATCCTCGTTAGTTTGCGAGATATGTTGCTCGGCCTGCGCCAAGGTGGCGAAATCGAGCAGATCAAGTTGGAGCGGGTGCGCCCGCGCACTTTGCTAATGATCATCGTCGGCTCTATCGCCGGCTACATCCTGCTTTCGCAACTCGCCCAAGTTGACCTTGCTCATCTATTTAGTACCGCAAACTGGGGCTGGGTCGCCCTTTCGTTGGTCTTGAGCTTTGTGACGTTCATCGCCGCCGTTTGGTCACTAACTGGGTTCGTGCCCGAACGCATACCTATCCATCGAACTTTGCTTGCGCAGCTAGCCGGCGCATTCGCTACTTTGGTTTCTCCCCCAACGCTGGGCTCGGTCGCAATTAATATGCGCTTCTTGCAAAAAGCCGGGCTGCATCCAGCTCTTGCCGCAGCCAGTGTTGGCGTTTCTCAGGTGATGGCGTTCGTTTCACATATCTTGTTGCTATTCATTTTTGGTATCGCCGCCGGAACACAATCGGATCTAACTTTCAACCCACCAAGGATTGTCGTAATTGCCGTGATTGCGGTCGCGGCTGTCGCCATCGCATTACTTGCAGTGCCGGCCGTGCGAAAACTCATCACCACCCGCGTCGGGCCAATCCTTAAAGAGGTGGGCCCGCGTTTGGTCACCGTGGCCCAGCGCCCGGGCAAGCTCATCGAAGGCGTGGGTGGCATCTTGCTACTGAATCTCGCGTTCATCGGTGTGCTGTATGCGAGCGTCAGTGCTTTTGGCGGCCAATTGAGCATTGCACTTGTTGCCGTCGTCTACCTCGCCGGTGCCACCATCGGCCAAGCCGCCCCAACGCCCGGTGGACTAGGAGCCGTCGAAGCTGCACTAGCCGCCGGACTCACTGCAGCAGGGCTGGACGGGGTAATCGCGGTCTCAGCAGTGCTCTTGTTCCGCCTGGTCACTTTCTGGCTCCCAACCGTTCCCGGGTACTTCGCCTTCAATTGGCTCACCAAAAAGGGTGCCCTGTAGCTAAATGGTGCAAGATGGTCCCATGAGCGAATCTGAAGTAACGATTAATGTCCTTGCTGACGGCCCCCTTGAGGTCTCCGGCCCCTCCACCATCAAGGGTTCCGATGGCAGCACCTTGAAGGCCGGTGACAAGGCTTATCTATGCCGCTGCGGTCATTCGGCCAATAAGCCATTCTGCGATGGCAGCCATAAGCGCGAAGGTTTCAGTGATCCCGGGCTCGGCAAGAAGGACTAATTGAAAACCCGAACCTCATGGGCTGAAAAAGTCCAAAAAGATGCAACGCCGGTGGTCAAACCACTTGATCGAAGGTTTGCTGGCCATGATGTCGGCGAGCTGATGCTTATCTCATCAGCCAAAGATGTCAACACCAAAATCCGACGCATAAAAAGTGGGACCGCGATCACTATCCCAGAGTTTCGGGAGCGCCTAGCCAAGAGCGCTAATGCCGATTTCACCCGCCCACTTAGTACCGGCATCTTCTTGCGCGTAGTTGCCGAGGCCGCGCTCGAAGCGCTGGCAACCGGTAAGGCAATTGACGAAGTCACGCCATTTTGGCGCGTGATTGAGCCCACCAGCACCCTTGCGCAGAAGCTGTCGTGCGGGCCAACCTTCATTAGTCAAAGGCGGCGGATCGAACAGACATGAGTCCGCATACGCAAGTGTTTATTGGTCCAAGAGGCCTACGCCGCCAAAAGCGATACTTCGTACCTTCTGATTTCACGATCGCGAGTTATCAGGGTTAAATCTTCAACCTGGGCCTGCGCTATCAGTAATCGGTCGAAGGGATCTCGGTGATGCGGGGCAAGCCCACCAGCCTGCACTGCGTGACTCCATCGAATAGGCAAGATTTCAAATCCTGACTCGGCGATACCCTCGGATAGTTCGCCGTTGATGCGCAGGTTGCCTTTTGCGACCTTTATCGATACTTCCCAGGCAGTGACAGCAGAAACGTAAACTTCATTCTTCGAGTCGCTAATCGCATGAGTCGCAATTTGATCAAAGGGGGTTTCCGATAGCCACCAGAGCAAGACATGCGTGTCCAAGAGCAATTTCATAACAGCGCTTGATCCGAGGCCGCATCGAAGTCCTGAATGAATTGCTCATCTGTTTCGTCAAAGTTCGGTGACATCCAGATGAGGCCTTTCATCGCACCGGGCGAACGGTCTCTAGTTCGGTGCTCGTACTGGGTTAAGCGAGCTATAGGCCGGCCGGCACGGGCGATCACTACCTCATCGCCGGCCTCCACTGCTGCGAGTAGCCCGGACAACTGGGCCTTGGCTGCATAGATGTTGACAGTTTGGGTCATACCTCATGATGCCTGACTAACTTAGTCAAGTCAACCTAATGAAGGGTTTAGTCCGCGAATTCA
>WLHM01000066.1 GCA_009702725.1 Actinomycetota bacterium
GAGTTGGATTTGTGACGCTGCCGGATTAGCGCGAAAGCGGAGATCACGGCCGGGACGCTTAGCGCCCACAGCCACCATGGCGCCGTTGCTGGGCCGGCTGCAATGATTGATTGCTTGTCACCGCTTTTGTTGGAGCGGCTGGTGTTTTTCGAATCCGCGGCACTTTTCGAAGCCTCGGCATTTTTCGAAGTGTCGGCCCCCGACGCTGTCGCTGCGCGGGCTGTGGCAAATTCATCATCGGTGAGGGGATTAACCAACACGCCGACCGGTGTCACAAAATCTTGGTTCTTAAACCCCCAGGTAAGCGCCTTCCGTGCTGCATCTGCGGATGCCTCATGAATCCCCATGAGAGCAACTACCAGGGTGCGATCCCCGCGCTGTGCTAATCCGATAAAGGTGCGGCCAGCATTTGTGGTGTAGCCGGTCTTTAGTCCGATCATCCCTTTGTAGCCACTTAGGAGCAACCGGTTTTCGTTGTAGATGGTTCGGGTGCGTTGACCTCGCCAAGGGAACTCGTACCGCTTCGCGCTTGCAATTTCAATAATTTCTGGGTAGGCCAAACTAGCCCGCGCGAACAGGGCCAGGTCGTACGCACTTGAAACCTGACCAGGGGCATCAAGCCCACTTGGGTTTTTGGCCAAGGTGTCAGCCGCCTGCAATCGAGCAGCATTCTGATTCATTTGATCTACCGTGCCGGCTACCGACCCGGCGGCTCGGGCCAAGGCCAAAGCTGCATCATTGCCGCTTGGTAAAAACAGGCCGTAAAACAGGTCGCGGACGGTGTAGGTCTTGCCGGCCTTTAGGCCAACTCGGGAGCCATAGGTATTCGCATCACCGTCGGTGGCCAGGTAGGGCTGGTCCATTGATAACTGCGGTATTACCGTCAAGGCCGTCAAAGTCTTCAGGGTGCTCGCGGGGGCACGTTGCAGGTGGGCTTTTTTCGCAGCCAGAATTTCACCGGTATTCGCGTCTGCTAGCACCCATGAGTCAGCCCAAATAGGGGGGAGGGGCTGGGCGCCGGTACCTAAATTCACCTGACGACCTGGAGCCGAGAGCTGCTCGCCACCAATGGTGCCTTGGCTAGCGGGCGGGTCGGCGGACGCCGGCCCGGCGAACAAAGTTGCCACGGATCCAAAGCCGATGGCAATTGCGGCTGCCAGGAGCAAGGCCGGTCTGGGCGTAAATCGCATAGTGCCCTAAGGGTACGTTGCCAACCGCCAAAAAGCCTGTGACGAACCTCCCACACTTGGAGGCTGCGCCGCCCTTGGTAAACCAGTACATTTCAGATCACACATAGTTGAAAGGGGTTCCGCAATGAGCGGAGTCACGACAGCGCCGCTAGATGGTGGTGTTTCCGGGGAAAAGCGGGCCGATATCAAGGCTCGCACCTTTCGCACCGACCGCTGGTGGATTCAGCCCGCGATCGTGGTGGCTGCACTTTTAGCCTTCATTGTCTACTCAACTTGGCGGGCATTTGAGAACGCCTACTACTTCTCCGAGCCGCTAATCTCACCCTTTTACTCGCCCTGCCTTGCGACCTCATGCGTTTCAGGTTCGAGTAGCTGGACCCCATTTGGCTCCTGGTGGGTGCTCTCGCCAGCCTTATTAATTTTGATTTTCCCACTGGGTTTTCGGATGACCTGCTATTACTACCGCAAGACCTATTATCGGGCTTTTTGGTTGTCACCGCCGGCCTGCGCGGTCAGTGAGCCGCATAAGAAGTACACCGGTGAAACCCGCGCTCCATTGATCCTGCAGAACAGTCACCGCTATTTCTTTATCGCTGGTCTGGTCTTCAATGTCATCTTGACCTACGACGTCTTGATCGCCTTTCGCAATGGTGAGGGAGAATGGGGTCACATGAGTGTCGGTACCTTGATCCTCGCCGCAAACGCCACTTTCCTGTGGTTGTACTCAGCTTCGTGCCACACCTGCCGGCACGTCATGGGCGGACGCTTGAAGAACTTCTCCAAGCATCCGGTGCGCTACAAGGCCTGGACCTACGTCTCGAAACTTAATGCCCACCACCCGCGCTTTGCATGGATCTCGCTAGTTGGTGTGGCACTGACCGATCTGTACGTGCGCGAGGTTGCAATCGGCGCAATTCCGAACCTCTACTTCTTCTAGGCCGCGAAGGGTATCTCCATGGCAGACATCGAGCACCATAAGTACGACGTCGTTGTTATCGGTGCAGGTGGTGCAGGGCTACGTGCGGCGATTGAGTCGCGCGAACTCGGCAAGACCACCGCGATCATCAGCAAGTCGCTTTTTGGCAAGGCGCACACCGTCATGGCCGAGGGCGGTATCGCTGCGTCAATGGGCAACGTCAACAGCAACGACAACTGGCAGGTGCACTTTCGCGACACGATGCGCGGGGGCAAGTACTTGAACGACTACCGGATGGCCGAACTGCATGCCAAAGAGGCACCGGATCGGGTATGGGAGTTGGAGGAGTGGGGCGCGCTTTTTGATCGCACTCCGGAAGGCAAAATCAGCCAGCGCAACTTCGGTGGGCACGAGTACCCGCGCTTAGCTCACGTGGGCGACCGCACCGGCCTTGAACTCATTCGCACCCTGCAACAAAAAGTTGTGCAACTGCAGCAGCAAGATAAAAAACTCAGCGGTGATTACGAGTCACGTATCAAGGTATTTGCCGAGTGCACAATCACTGACATTTTGATCACTGGCGAAGGTGAGAATCGCCGGGTTGCCGGTGCCTTCGGCTACTGGCGTGAGTCAGGTCAGTTCGTGCTTTTCGAGACTGCCGCCGTAGTTATCGCAACCGGAGGTATTGGTAAGTCCTTCAAAGTCACGAGTAACTCCTGGGAGTACACCGGTGACGGCCACGCGCTGGCCATGCGCGCCGGTGGGTCACTTGTCAATATGGAGTTCGTCCAGTTCCATCCAACGGGCATGGTCTGGCCACTTAGTGTCAAGGGCATTTTGGTTACCGAATCCGTTCGCGGTGACGGTGGCATCTTGACCAACTCCGAGGGCCGGCGCTTTATGTTCGATTACATCCCGCCAGTATTCGAGAAGCAGTACGCCAAGACCGAGGAAGAAGCCGATCGCTGGTATACCGATCCCGATAACAACAAGCGTCCACCAGAATTGCTACCGCGCGATGAAGTTGCGCGAGCGATCAACACGGAAGTGAAGGCCGGACGGGGATCGCCGCACGGTGGCGTGTTCCTTGATGTTTCAAAGCGGCTCCCGGCCGAGGCCATCAAAGCCAAACTGCCGTCGATGTGGCATCAATTCAAAGAACTTGCCGATGTCGATATCACCTTAGAGGCGATGGAGGTCGGGCCGACTTGTCATTACGTGATGGGCGGTGTCGAGGTTGAACCCGATACCGCCGCGGCGGTCGGAGTGCAGGGCCTGTTCTCGGCCGGCGAGGCGGCCGGGGGCCTACATGGGTCCAACCGGTTGGGCGGTAACTCGCTATCTGATTTGCTGGTATTTGGCCGCCGTGCCGGGATGGGCGCTGTTGCGTACCTAGCTGATCTCGATGCAGCAGGTGGCCGGCCTGCGGTGAACCAAGCCGATGTTGATGCGGCTGCGGCTGCGGCATTGGCGCCCTTTGGGCACGATGGTGGCGAGAACCCCTACACGATCCAGCAAGATCTGCAGCAACTCATGAATGATCTGGTTGGCATCATTCGCACGGCTGACGAAATGCAGTCGGCTCTGGAGCGGCTAAATGCACTCAAAGCGCGGGCCGCCACACTGAGTGTGCCAGGTGGTAGGGCCTACAACCCAGGCTGGCACTTGGCCCTTGATCTCCAGAACATGTTGGTGGTATCAGAGTGCATCGCAAAGTCGGCTTTGGCTCGTGAGGAGTCACGTGGGGGTCATACCCGCGATGACTTCCCGGTCATGGAACCAAATTGGCGATCAATAGTTATGATTTGCCGCCTTGACGGCAATGATGTCGAAGTTGTTAAACAGGACCTACCTTGGATGCGCGATGAGTTGGTCACGCTATTTGATGTTTCCGAACTTCGTAAGTACATGACCGAAGCCGAAATCAGCCGAATTCCCGGAAAGGTGGCATAGAGATGGCGCATGAGGCCAAATTCCGCGTCTGGCGGGGCGATGCCGGTGAAGGAGCTCTGAAGGACTACAGCGTAGACGTGAATGAGGGTGAAGTCGTCCTTGACGTAATCCAACGCATTCAGGCGACCCAAGCCTCAGACCTCGCGGTGCGCTGGAACTGCAAAGCCGGTAAATGCGGCTCCTGCAGCGCTGAAGTCAATGGTCGTCCGCGCCTAATGTGCATGACGCGCATGAATACCTTTGCTGATGATGAGGTTATAACGGTAACCCCACTTCGCGCCTTCCCGACTATTCGCGATCTGGTAACGGACGTCTCATTCAACTATGAGAAGGCGCGCGAAGTCACAGCGTTTACGCCTCCGGAGGGGCTGAAGCCGGGCGAGTATCGAATGCAGCAAGAGGATGTCGCGCGCAGCCAAGAATTCCGTAAATGCATCGAGTGCTTCCTGTGTCAGAACACCTGCCATGCCATCCGCGATCACGAAGACAATATGACTAGTTTTGCTGGGCCACGTGTTTTGATGCGCGTAGCTGAACTGGAAATGCATCCACTCGATGTGGCCGATCGCAAGCATGAGGCCCAGGAAGTCCTGGGTCTGGGTTACTGCAATATCACCAAGTGCTGCACCGAAGTTTGCCCAGAGCACATCAAGATCACCGACAACGCATTGATTCCACTTAAGGAGCGGGTAGTCGATGTTAAGTACGACCCCATCACTTGGCTGGGTCGCAAGATCCGGGTACGTAGCGACAAGGATTAGTTAAGTGCATGGGTCAACCCAGTCGGGGCCGCCCATTAGCCCGGTATATGGCCCGGAGACACTTGCTGATTGGGATGAAGCTGCGAAGCTGGGGGTGCCGGGGGAGTACCCGTTCACCCGCGGTGTTTACGCTTCGATGTACACCGGTCGGCCTTGGACGATGCGGCAGTACGCAGGGTTTGGCACCGCGATTGAATCAAATGAGCGCTACCGACAGTTACTAAATGCCGGTACCACTGGATTATCAGTTGCCTTTGATCTGCCAACCCAAATGGGCTACGACTCAGATCACCCGTTAGCGCACGGTGAGGTCGGCAAAGTTGGCGTAGCAATCGATTCAATCGTAGACATGCGGATCCTATTCGATGGCATTGCCCTCGATGAGGTGTCGACATCAATGACTATTAATTCAACCGCCGCGGTGTTGCTTTTGCTCTATCAGTTGGTTGCCGAAGAAAAGGGAGTATCGGCTGACCAGCTGAGTGGCACCATCCAAAATGACGTGTTGAAGGAGTACATAGCGCGCGGTACTTATATATATCCTCCAGCGCAGTCCCTTCGATTGATCACCGATATCTTCACGTACTGCCGTAATGAGATTCCCAAATGGAATACCATCTCGATCTCCGGCTACCATATGGCCGAGGCTGGAGCCACCCCAGTTCAGGAAATCGCCTTCACTCTTGCCGACGGCATCGAATACGTAAAGGCTGCTATTGCATCAGGCCAAGACGTTGATGAGTTTGCTCCGCGTCTGGCATTCTTTTTCGTCTCCCGAACAACGATCCTCGAAGAGGTCGCGAAGTTTCGTGCAGCGCGCCGGATGTGGGCCAAGATCATGCGTGAACGTTTCGGCGCGAAGGATCCGAAGTCATGGATGCTGCGGTTTCACACCCAGACTGCCGGCGTCCAGTTAACGGCTCAGCAGCCTGAAGTGAATATGGTCCGCGTTGCGGTTCAGGGTTTGGCTGCCGCACTTGGTGGCACCCAGTCGCTCCACACCAACTCTTTCGATGAGGCGATGGCATTGCCAAGTGAAAAAGCGGCACGCCTGGCGCTGCGCACTCAGCAGGTACTCGCCTTTGAGACCGATATTTGTGAAACGGTTGACCCGTTTGCCGGTTCATATGTCATTGAGTCACTGACCGACGATATTGAAACAGCCGCAACAGCATTGATCGCGCGCATCGACGATATGGGTGGAGCAGTAGCTGCCATCGAACAAGGTTTCCAAAAAGCTGAGATCGAGCGCTCGGCCTATGACATTGCACTGCAAATTGATAGTGGCACGCGAGTAGTTGTTGGCCTTAACAAATTCACCACCGATGACAAAGAGCATTACCCCCCACTTCGGGTGAACCCTGCGATCGAGGCCGAGCAATCGGCTCGGCTTGCGACTTTGAGGGAAAGCCGCGATAACGGCGAAGTCGAAAGACTGCTTGCTGTTATCCGCGAAACCGCAAAAGGCGATAGCAACTTGCTATACCCGATGCGTGATGCCCTTAAAGCCCTTGCAACCGTTGGCGAAGTCTCCGATGCATTGCGCGATGTTTGGGGCTTATTCGAACCAACTGATCGGTTCTAATGCTGGCGCGCAAGGTTGTGTTGGACTGTGATCCGGGCCATGACGACGCCATCGCGATCATGCTGGCCTGCGCGAGTCCAGAGATTGACCTCATTGCGGTAACAACGGTTGCGGGCAATGTCACCCTAGAACACACCACCCGTAATGCCCTTAGAGTGCTGGACCTAATTGGGCGAGCCGATATACCGGTCGCAGCTGGTCGCGATCGACCACTTTTTCGGGATTTATCCACCGCGGCGGTGATGCACGGTGAGAGCGGGCTAGCCGGGCCGCTGGAAATTGAGCCCAGCCGCGGGCCATCCGACTTGACCGCCCTCCAATTGATTGAACAAGTACTCGTGTCGGCGGTAGAGCCAGTGACTTTGGTAGCTACCGGGCCACTGACCAATATCGCTGATGTCATAACCGAACTCCCTGAAATTCAC
>WLHM01000067.1 GCA_009702725.1 Actinomycetota bacterium
CGCCCTTGACCTTTACGGGGGCTTCGGTTCTGATTCCTAGGATGGGGCCCCGTAACCTAGCGGCCGCACAGCTCCTGCCACAACTCTAGGCTTTTGATCTAGGGAACCTCCGGCACCTCCCCTACGTCCAAATCATAACTTCGGCCACTCGGGCATACGGGCGGCCGGCTTATGTGGAAGGACCGGCCGTGAAATCAGCAACGATGCGTGGCACCGGACTCGGAGCCATCAGCTATGAGAGTGAACGCCATGCCGAGGCACCTGAGTGTGAAGTGGTGCGCTACGCGTGCTCCCTTGGGCATCAGTCGGTAATCCCTTTCTCAGTCGAAGCAGAGGAGATACCCCTGACGTGGATGTGTCGCTGTGGACGTGAGGCCGCTGCGGTTAACAAGGTGCCGAAGATGGCCTTTGTGATAACAGCCGACCAGCGCGTGCTTCGCACCCACTGGGATATGTTGCTGGAAAGGCGCACTATCGCCGATTTACAAGAGCTGTTGGCCGAGCGGTTAGCAGTTCTCCGTAATCAGGAGGAAGAAGAAGAGCGCTTGTCCGCTTAATCCAAGACGGATGAAACATCTTTCAGTATTTAAACTGGGCCTTCTAACGAGGGCCCAGTTTGCTTTTGGCCACGTTGATCCGGCCGCGCATTTTCGTCATCCTCAATGACTTCACCTATTACAACATCGCCCTCGCCATAATTTGGCTGCGCAGCAGTAGATTCGGGGAAAGTCGCTGAGTTAGGGAACCCCGTTGCAATTATCCGGCGCGCCACTCGTTTGCGAATTCGCTCCTTGATGGGTGGCACCAAGAGCACTAGACCTAAGAGGTCGGTGCAAAACCCCGGGATGGTGATGAGTAACCCGGCGATGAAAGTGAGTGAGTGTGAGCCAGCCTCCCCCGGAGGTAGGCCGCCGCTGTTAGTGGCTTGCCGCACGCTAGCGAATGCCGCTGATCCAGCCCGGCGCATTACATAAACACCAATCGGGATACCCGCAACAAGTAAGAGCAGCGTCCAACCCCAGCCAAGAAGTTGCGCAACCACCCACGCTGCAATGATCTCAAGTAGCGGATAACCGAAGAAAATAAATCGCCAACGCATCAAGGATGCCTAGTCATTTTGGGTCCGACTGAGGAGCCGCTTCTTTTGAGCGGTGCGTCTTACACGTGTCACTCGATCATCGAATCCCCAGACCGTGACTCGCCATAACGCCTCAACGACAATGCGTTGGCTCATTTTGCTTGTTCCCACAGCGCGCTCAACAAAAGTAATCGGGACTTCGGTAACAATTAGGCCCCGCTGCACTGCTCGCCATGCAAGGTCTACCTGAAAACAATAACCCTGCGATGCCACATTATGGAGATCAAGTTTGCGCAACGTTTCCGCGCGAAATGCCCGGTAGCCACCGGTTGCATCACGCAGTGGGACGCCAAGCATCGTGCGGGTGTAGAAGTTGCCACCGCGCGAGAGGATCTCTCGGCTCTTGGACCAGTTTTCGGTACCACCGCCCGCAATCCAGCGCGAGCCCAAAACTAAATCAGCACCTCGCAGCGCCGTTAGAAGCCGAGAGAGTTGCTCAGGTTGATGTGAGCCGTCGGCATCCATCTCAACTACAACCGCATATTCGTGCTGGAGAGCCCAAGAAAAACCGGCAAGATACGCCGCTCCCAAGCCTTCTTTGCCGAGCCGGTGCATGACATGCAATTGAGAGTCATCGGCTGCTAAACCGTCAGCAATATCTCCGGTGCCGTCAGGAGAATTGTCATCAATAACCAAAATATCGGCTTCGGGCACCGAAGTGCGCACCCGTGCCACGATGGCTGCTAGCGACTCGCACTCATTGAAGGTCGGGATTATCACGACTATGCGGCCCAGATCCTCGAACGTCACGCGCCAACCATATGTTCTCGGGTTCGGCGGCTGCGCCGCCGGATACTTAAAATGACCCCAGCAAGGATTGCTAGCCCCCCGAGGACTGAGAGCAAATATTCTGGGGCGGCCCCCAATCGACCCGATAAAGTGCGCCCTTCGGTAAGGGCCACCGGGGCAACAAGTGAGCCAACCTCACCCTGCTGCATCGCTGCTCGAACTTCACCGTTTGGGGTGATGAAGGCCGAAACCCCTGTGGTTGCTGCAACTACAACCGTTCGCCCGGTTTCTATTGCGCGTAGCCGCTCGATCTCAAGTTGTTGCTCTGGTTGGGCTGACCCGCCGAATGTCGCATTATTGGTTTGCACTGTGATCAATTCGGCACCACCAGCGATTAAAGCGTTCACCACCTGGTCATCAGAAACTTCGAAACAGATTAAGTCTCCGACTAGCACTCCCCCGATCGAAAGTAGCCCGGGTTCATCACCGGCTAAGAAATCACGTGGAATCTGATCGAAACGGCCCAAGATCGCCGTCAATTCCTTGCGCATGGGCACATATTCACCAAATGGCACCGGGTGGTTTTTTATATACCGCGCACCCGGCCCGGTGACCGGATCCCACACCACGCCCATATTCCAAATCCCCATTGGATTACCCGGGACATTTACTACCGCGCCAATGAGAATCGGTGCATTTATCGCTACCGCGGCCCTGTTGATCACGGCGGCTGCCGCTGGATCTATAAACGGATCGATATCAGTGGAATTTTCGGGCCAGAGCACAAACGCTGGTTGCGCTAATTCACCGGAAGCTACCTTTCGAGCAAGCAACAGAGTTTGGGCCACGTGGTTCTCAAGTACTACGCGGCGGACATCCATCGCACTAAGACCAAGTTGCGGTGTGCCTCCCTGCACAACTGCAACGGAAACCGAACCTGATGAATTAGTACCTTGCCCAATCGGGGCCACCCAGCCCACGATCAAAGCCAACAAAAAAACAGCAGCCCAGGCAACTCCCCCACTTAGCTTTCTAGATTTGACGGCCATGGCAGCTGCCAACAACATTGCGCCCGACAGGGCAACGACAAAAGTGACCCCTGGTCGTCCGATAAGTGCTGAGTATTTCCCTAGCATTGTTCCGGCTTGAGCGAATGCAAGGTCACCCCAGGCGAACCCACCCCACGGCACTCGTCCGCGAAGTGCCTCTTGCAGCACCCAAAGGCAGGCCACCCAAATTGGCCACCCGGGCAGCCGTGTAACTAGTGAAATGCCAATGCCCATGAGCCCAACCCATAATGCGCAGAGCAAGGTGAGTAGTACCCATGCATCAAAGCCGGGCGTTGCCATCCACGAAAGCAGGGGTAAGAAAAAGATCAGACCCGTTAGGAATGACAGGCTGAATCCGCGCCGCAGGGAAGACCGGTAGATCGCGATCGTAAGTAACAGCACGCCAACGGGGGCTAGCAATCCAATTGCGATCGGCGGGAACGCTAGGTAGAAGCAGGCGCCCGCGGCGCTGGCGTAGAGCACGCCCACGCGGGCAGATACCAGTGGCGCCCTCATTGGCCCACCAGCGATCCATTATCAAAAACTGTCGCGCCGGAGACAATCGTGCGCAGGCACTTTGGCCCCCCAGAACTTAGGTCAAGAATCGGCCCAGCTAATTCGGAGGGCTCCCAGATCGCGAGGTGGGCTGGGGCTCCGACAGCCAGCTGGCCAACACCTAGGGTGCCAGCGGCTACCCATCCCGACACCGTATGGGCAGCGATAGCCGCATCTATGGAGAGGCGTTGGTGGGTTTGATGATGCTGCGTTGCCGCGCGCACTGCAAGCCATGGATCCATCACGGTCACGGGGCTGTCTGACCCGAGTGCCAGTAAAACACCAGCAGCAGAAATATCAGCGAGTCGATTCATTTTTGCCGCGCGGATTGAGCCCAACCGTTGCTGATACATGCCACCAGGAGAACCCCAAAGTGCGTCAAACATCGATTGCATACTTGCGGTTACGCCAAGTTCGCTCATCGCAGCGATGTGATCGTCATCTAGCATTTCCGCATGCTCAAGCCGGTGCGCACCTGCTCGAATCGAATCTGCGCCACATCGACTTGCGGCCGCACGAAAGCCACTCATCACAATGTCGGTTGCTTTGTCTCCTATTACGTGGAACCCCGCTTGCAATCCGTTTTCAGTTGCTCTTATGACATGGTCTTCAATATCTTCCGCGCTTAGGTACTGCGCCCCATCGGTCGCGGGTTCATCCTCATAGTGGGCACGAAGGCACGCGGTTCGAGATCCGAGGGCGCCGTCAATAAAGAGGTCTCCGGCTACGCCAATCGCACCGAGTTCTTTCGCGCGCTCAATACCTCCGTGGCTCGCAAGCTCGCCCCAGTAACCGGTGACCAAAGGGCCAGGCTCATGCGCTGCTAACTCAAGTAACTCCCGAAGGTCATCAGCACTGGAAATTGTCGGGCCGGCCATTTCATGCATCGACACAATTCCGTGCGTGCTGGCGTGCGTGCGAGTGGCGCGGTGGGCGCTGGCTCGCTGCCCGCTACCAATTGAATCAAGGGCCTTTTCACGTGCTAAATGGTGAGCAGCTCGACTTAGAAGGCCATCGTTTCGAAACCCGGCCACTTGCTCTATTCCCGGTAATGACGCTAATAGCGCGCTGCTGACAACCGCTGAGTGCACATCAATACGCGAGAGGTAGGCGACACTGCCCCAGGTCGCCCGATCCACCTCTGTGCGAGTTGGGGCCCGGCCATCGGGCCAACGGGTTTCGTCCCAACCATGGCCGATAAGTACGCCTCCACGAGCGGTCTTTGCCGCCTCCGAGATCAGAGTCAACGCTCCAGTTAGTGATGTGGTGGTGCTCAGGTCTAAACCCATCAAAATGATGCCCGTATTCGTAGTGTGAACATGTGCATCAACGAATCCAGGCATCACTAGCGCGCCGTCAACATCAACGATGGCGTCGGCAAAGTCATGGTGCTTACTTGCATCTTTCCCGATCCAAGTGATGATGCCGTCTGTTATCAGCAAAGAGGTAGGCGCCGCCGCGCTGAAAAGATACTGCGGGGTGTAGATCACGGCACCGGTGATGAGCAAGCGCCGGTTGCCCTGCCAGGTCGGTGGCTTAAAAGCTCGGTTCACAAACCTGACCCACGGCCTAGACTGCGACCTATCACCAGGCGCTGAACTTGATTGGTACCCTCAACGATTTGCAAAACTTTGGCCTCGCGGAAGTAGCGCTCAACCGGAAAGTCTCTGGTGTACCCGGCTCCCCCAAATACTTGAATGGCATCTGTTGTTACCTTCATGGCGCTGTCAGTTGCAGTCAACTTGGCCATTGCCGCCAGCGATGAGAAGTCCATGCCAGCATCCATTCGTCGTGCCGCTTCGAGGTACAGCGCGCGAGCGGCCTCGATACTGGTCGCCATGTCAGCGAGCATGAATGACACACCTTGCAGGTCGCGGATGGGACGCCCGAATTGAATGCGAACACCCGAGTACTCGACAGCTGCATCCAGTGCCGCCTGCGCGAGCCCCACCGCACAGGCAGCGATCCCGAGTCGTCCAGCATCTAGTGCTGCGAGTGCGACGGTAAAACCCTGACCCGGAGGTGCGATACACCTGTTCGCCGATACCCGCGCATCAACAAGACGGATCTGCGCCGTGGGTGAGGAGTTACCACCCATTTTGTGTTCCGGTGGTGCCGCGCTGAGCCCGGGAGTTTCAGCGTCAACTAACAAACAACTAATGCCTTTGGCCCCGTCATCTGAGGTGCGCACCATCAGGTTATAAAAGTCCGCCACTCCACCATGGGTTATCCACGCTTTGGTGCCATTCACAATGTAGTCATCGCCATCGGCAACCGCACGCGTGGTCAGCGCCGCGGCGTCGGATCCAGACTCCGGTTCACTTAAGCAGTAGGCGCCTAAAAGTTTGCCGCCGAGTAAATCCGGTAGCCACTTGCTCTTTTGAGCAGCCGAGCCAAAATTCGCTAGCGGGAAGCAGGCGAGGTTGTGAACACTAACCCCTACCGCGACACTCATCCAGGCGCGCGACAGTTCTTCAAGTACCTGCAAGCCCACTTCGTATGGCCTGCCACCGCCACCAAACTCTTCGTCGTATGGAAGGCTCATTAAGCCAAGTTCGCCCAAAAAGGTAAAAATCTCGCGAGGGAAATATGCACGTGCTTCAGCAGCTGCCGCTTTGGGTAGTAACTCCTTGGTAGCGATTTCATGGGTGAGATCTAGCAGTGCCACAGACTCGGCATCGGGAAGCCGCCTTACCACTCCGCTCGCCTGCCAATAAACGCGCATTACTGCTACACAATCACTAGTTCACGGGGCTGATGATTAAGTGACTCATATCCGTTTTCGGTGCACACCACAATATCTTCAATTCTGGCCCCGTAGCGGCCAGCAAGATAAAAACCGGGCTCAACACTAAATACCATTCCTGCTGCTAACGGCAAATCATTGCCCGAAACGATATACGGCTCTTCGTGGGATTCAAGGCCGATGCCGTGCCCGGTGCGATGGATAAACAGTTCACCAAGGCCCGCTGCCACCAACACCTCTCGACCGGTTGCATCAACCTGCTCGCAGGTTACTTCAGGTTTAACCGACGCGCAGGCAGCCTTTTGAGCCTGCAGCAAGATCGCATAACTATCTGCGTATTCAGCGCCAGGTGCACCAAGGCTGTAGGTCCGGGTGCAGTCACTTCGATAGCCATCAGGCATTGTTCCGCCGATGTCAACGACTACTGGATCACCGATAGCAAGAACCCGATCCGATACCTCATGATGTGGGCTGGCGGCATTTGGCCCACTTGCCACAATCACGAAATCCACGGCCACGTGACCAGCAGCCATAATCAAATTACTAATTTCTGC
>WLHM01000068.1 GCA_009702725.1 Actinomycetota bacterium
ACAATTATCCCCATACAAACCAAGGTGGCGGCCACCACATAGGCGACCGGCAGCAAACGAGCAATATCAACAGGCCCAGGATCTGAGCGGCCTCTGACTTTGGCGAACTGCCTACGCAACCCTTCGTACATGGCGCCGGCAACATGGCCACCGTCCAGAGGCAAAACCGGCAGCAGGTTAAATAAAAATAGGAAGAGATTCAATGAGGCTGCGAGGCCTAAGAAGGTAGCGGCTTTTGCCATTAATGGTTCATCCATAGTGGCAATCTCACCACCAATTCGACTAACTCCCACCACGCTCACGGGGCTGTCGATAGCGCGCTCACCACCACCAATCAAAGTGTCTTTAACTAATTCATAAAGGCGCACAGGTAGTGAGATCAAGGCTTTCACCGACGCAACCGTGATATCCCACATATAGCTAGGCACGGTTGCCCAAGACTGGGAAACATACTCAAATTCGGGACGCATACCGATGTAGCCAGAAGTTGCTGTCTCGCCGGTAGGGTTTCCGCGGTCGTCATATACCGGCCGATCAATCGTGGCGATTGCGATCGGCACTTCCATAACTGAGTCGGCGCGAATATAAGTCAAAGTGGCGGTTGTGCTCCCATGAGCTCTGATCCAAGTTGTGGCTTGATCCCAAGTGTCAAAGGCTTGGCCATCAATTGCCGTAATGACATCGCCCTCAATTAACCCCGCCGCAGCAGCCGGCGCGAGCTGGGTACCTGTTGGGCACTGCCCAGACGGCAACGACTCACCTGTCGGCTGCGCGAGCGTGGGCGTGCATGGCACTACCCCGGCTACCTGCAAGCTCGGCTGCGGCAGCCCGATACCAACCTACATGATCGTAAAGAGCACAAATGCAAAAAGTAAGTTCATCGTCGGGCCACCCAGCATGACCACAATTTTCTTGCGCACCGGTAACTTATAGAAGACTCGATTAGCATCTGCAGGACCAACGTCGTCAAGTGACTGCTTGCGCGCGTCAGAAATCATCGCGCCGAACTTCCCGGTCGTCATGCTGCGGGGCGCGCCCGTTGGATCATCCTTGGCCGGCGGGATCATCCCGATCATCCGAATATAGCCGCCTAGAGGTATCCCTTTTAGGCCATATGTTGTCTCGCCTTTGGTCTTCGACCAAATCGTAGGCCCAAATCCGATCATGTATTCGGTGACTTTGACCCCGAACTTCTTGGCAGGCAGCAGGTGGCCGATTTCATGTAATGCGATTGAAGCCCCGATAAGTAGGACGAAAATAAGGATGCCGATAACCTGCAACATCAGCGCCTACCTTCCAGTGCAATTTCGCGCGAACGCTCACGAGCCCAAGTATCTGCTGCTATGACGTTTTCGAGGCTTACTTCGTTCCCCGGAACCCACGACCCTCCGGCGGTCACATCTTGACCACCTAAGTGCTCATCTAGAACCTGAGCCACCGTATCGACGATATCCAGGAAACCGATCTCCCCCGCCAGGAACGCCGCAACACTCGCTTCGTCAGCGCCGTTGAAGACCGCCGGAGCCGTGCCTCCCTGGCTACCAGCCAACCGTGCCAAGCCGATCGCCGGAAAAGCTTCGTCATCAAGTGGGAAGAACTCCCAGCTCGTGGCGGTTGTCCAATCGCAAGCGGGGCCGGCCCCGGCAACTCGATCTGGCCATGACAGCCCTAGGGCTATTGGTATGCGCATATCCGGCGGGCTCACCTGAGCAAGCGTTGACCCATCAACGAACTCCACCATGGAGTGAACCACCGACTGTGGATGCACCACCACGGTTATTGCCTCAAGTGGCAGATCGAATAACAAGTGCGCCTCAATTAGTTCAAGGCCCTTATTCATCAAGGTTGCCGAATTAATGGTGACAAGCGGCCCCATCGTCCAAGTCGGATGATCCAGTGCCTGGGCCGGGGTCACGTTCATTAGCTCGGCTCGAGATCGGCCGCGAAATGGCCCGCCGCTAGCGGTTAGCACCAAGCGGCGTACTTCGTTCGCCGCCCCACCGCGAAGTGCCTGTGCGATAGCCGAGTGCTCCGAATCCACCGGGACGATCTGACCTGGCGCAGCCAGATTTTTGACCAGGGCGCCTCCAATTATCAGCGACTCCTTATTTGCCAAGGCCAAAATATGGCCGGCACTAAGTGCGGACAATGTTGGCTCTAGCCCGGCCGCACCCGCGATGCCGTTAAGCACCACATCACATGGCCACTGCGCTAATTGCGCTGCCGCGGTTGGCCCGGCCAAAATCGCCGGAAGCTTGAAAGCACCTACCGCATATCCACGCTCCTGCGCTTGCGCATAAAGAGCTAGTTGCAACTCCTGCGCCGTCGTTGCCCGAGCGACCGCAACCGCCTCGACTTCAAAATTAAGTATCTGTTGGACCAATTTTGGAATGTCTGCGCCGGTTGAAGACAAGCCCACGACCTTAAAAAGATCCGGGTTGCGCGCGGCAACATCTAGGGCTTGAGTACCAATCGAACCAGTACTCCCCAAGATGACGATGCGCCGGGTCACGTTATTCGCCGCGGCGGCTATCCCCGAAATCGCGATCGGGTTCGGTCCCAAAGTACTGCTGAGCCAAGCGAAGTACTTGACGGTCAGTTAAGTCGTCAATATCGCAACGAACTTCAGCGACCAGCTTGGCGACGACGTCCGAAAAGTGCTTCTCGGCGTATGCAACGAAGTGGTGGCTCGCATTCGCTTTGCCGTTGCCGTGCCCTAGTAGTAGAAAACCCTCGGACTTACCCAAGTACTCAGCCAAGGATTTCCAGTACTCGTCATTGTCATCGCGATACGTGCCATCGGGGTTACCCGCCTTCGCGTGCAGGTGACGAAAATAACCCTGAGGGTCGTCTGCCACTATGCGCTCAGGTCGGCCCTTTGGATCAGCATCAATTGCCCAGATCCGGGTTTCGTGAAAGTCAATTGCCGCAACTAAAATACTCATGATTAATCTTCCTCGCCTGGAGTCTTTACAGTGGTCGGAGCATCCGGCCCGTATCCGGCATTCTTAAGCATGCGGCGAAAATCGATTACCTGCTCGATGGAGATGTCTTTGTTATGCGAGCGATCAAAAACCTCAATCTCCGTTCCGACAGTGATGCGAAAACGGCCGTCGTGCTTTTCTTCGACCTCACCGACCGCCGATAGCAGGCTCACTACATCAACCCACCTGATGTTGTGGCTGGTCGGGTGGGCGAATATGGCCGCTACGGTATCGCGGTGATGATTATTCAGATGATTGGTCATAGGGAGATCTTAGACGCAAAAATTCTAGAGAGCGAGGTCGGTCAGGACCAAGACCCGCTCATGGGTTAAGTCGGTCATCGCGGAGCGCAACCCTTCGCGACCAACCCCCGAGGCCTTGATGCCTCCGTATGGCATTTGGTCGGCCCGGAATGTTGGCGCATCACCAATGATCACGCCCCCCACCTCAAGTTCACGGTGCGCGCGGAAAATCTCTTGAATATTGTGGGTGAAAAGGCCAGTTTGCAGGCCAAATCTTGAGTCGTTAACTAGGTCAATACCTTCATCAAGATCCTTGATGACTTGGATCGACATTACTGGGCCAAAAACCTCTTCACATGACACCCGGACCCGGGGATCGACATTGGAAAGAAGCGTCGGTTCAATCGAAGTACCGCTACGCGAACCCCCAGCGAGTACCTCGGCTCCGACGTCGACCGCCTCTTTCACCCACTCCGTTACTCGCACGGCGGCCGCTTCACTAATCATCGGGCCAACCTCGGTAGCCGGATCCCATGGCGAGCCACTGACAAGTGCCAGCACATTCGCGATGAGCCGCTCGGTGAACGCTTCAGCAACCGACTCTTCAACGAAGATCCGTTGCACGGAAACACAGGTCTGCCCAGCCTGGGCATTTCCATACATTGCGATTCGACGCGCAGCCCACTCTAAATCCTTAGCGCTGCTGTAGTCCCCCAAAATTATCGCCGCCGCATTGCCACCAAGCTCGAGCACAATGTGCTTATTTGGCACCTCACGTTGGATTGCAAACCCCACGGGCTCAGAGCCGGTGAACGAAATAACCGGTAGCCTCGGGTCAGCCACGAGGGCGGGCGCTACCTCATTACCTACGGGGATAACCGAGAACATGCCCGGTGGTAAATCGGTCTCACCCAGAAGTTCACCAATAAGTAACGCACCCAGCGGAGTAGCTGGCGCCGGCTTCACAACTATCGGCGCACCAACTGCTAGTGCGGGCGCGACTTTATGGGCTACGAGGTTTACCGGAAAGTTGAAGGGTGAAATACCAAGGACTGGTCCGTGCGGAAAACGCCGGATGATCGCGGCTCGACCAGCAGTTGCCGCCTCGGTATCGAGGCGCTGAAACTCACCGTTGAATCGCCGAGCTTCCTCAGCTGCCCATCTAAATGTCGATGCTGCGCGCCCAGCCTCCGCCCGTGACCAAGTTATGGGCTTGCCGTTTTCGGCCGTAATTAACGCAGCTACTTCATCAAGGCGCTCCTCCAACCGTCGCGAGACATGGGTTAGTGCCGCAGCACGTTGGGCGGCCGAGGTGCGCTGAGCCTCGCGGCGTACTTGCCACGCCCCCTCGATAGCGGCCTCGACGCTGGCCGCATTGGGGACCGTGTAAGTACCGACAACCGACCCATCACCTGGATGGGTAACCTCGGCGCGCTCGCCTGCATCCGAGGCGGTGCCGGCGATCCATGATGGCCAGTGACGTGGAGTGTGAAGATCCTTCATGCTCATGGGTAAAACCTATGGCCCCCCTATACCGGCGAATAACCCGGCACTGGCCTAGAGTTCACTTAAACGCCCACTATGGAGGCAACATGACCCTCACGACCGAGCGAACCGACAACGATCTGGCCCAAGTACGCCGGCTGGTGACCAATATCCCCGGGCCAAAGTCATTGGAACTACTTTCCCGCAAGACCGAGGCGGTATCCGCAGGCGTTGGCGTCACACTTCCGGTGTTCATCACCAAAGCCGGGGGCGGGGTTCTCGAAGATGTCGACGGTAACTCCATGATCGACATGGGTTCGGGTATAGCAGTGACCACCGTTGGCAACGCCAACCCCTTCGTGGTCGAGAACGTGCAAAAGCAGGTTGCGGCATTCACCCACACTTGTTTCATGGTGACTCCATATTCCGGCTATGTCGAAGTGTGCGAGGCACTAAATCGCCTAACTCCCGGCGATCACGCCAAACGTTCAGCGCTTTTCAACTCCGGAGCCGAGGCCGTTGAAAACGCCGTCAAGATCGCCCGGACATTTACTAATCGAGCCGCAGTAGTTGTCGTTGAGCACGGCTACCACGGCCGCACCAACCTCACTATGGCGATGACCGCGAAGAACATGCCTTACAAGAATGGCTTCGGCCCATTCGCGTCTGAGATCTATCGCGTACCCACTTCGTACCCATTCCGCGATGCACCACTTTCGGGACTTGATATCGCAAAGCGCGCCATCAGCCGCATTGACAAAGAAATCGGCGCTACGAACGTTGCTGCAATTGTCATTGAACCGATACAGGGCGAGGGCGGTTTCATCGTCCCAGGCGATGGCTACTTTGCCGCAATGGCCACTTTCGCGAAAGAGAACGGCATCGTCTTTATCGCCGACGAAATTCAAAGTGGATTTTGCCGCACGGGCGATTGGTTCGCCAGCAGTTATGAAGGCGTTGTCCCCGATCTACTAACCACTGCAAAAGGCATAGCAGGTGGCCTCCCCCTTGCCGCAGTTACCGGCCGTGCCGACATCATGGATTCGGTACATGCCGGTGGACTCGGCGGTACCTACGGTGGCAGCCCTGTTGCGTGCGCGGCAGCCCTCGGAGCAATTCGGTGGATGGAAGAAGAAGACGCCTGCGGTCGCGCGCGTGCCATTGAAGCCGTGATGCTTCCCGCATTAGCTGCGATGCAGGTAAATCACCCGACCATCGGTGATATTCGAGGTCGTGGAGCAATGCTCGCGATCGAACTGATCAAGCCTGGCACCATGGATCCAGATCCCGAGCGCACCAGCGCGGTTGCGAAATACTGCCATGGCCAAGGGGTAATGGTTTTGACTACCGGTACCTACTCGAACGTTGTGCGTTTCCTACCGCCATTAACCATGCCGATGCATCTTCTCGAAGAGGCACTCGAGGTAATTGCCAGCGGCTTTGAAGTAACTAGCTAGCTTTTTGCTAGTAATCGATTCGGAGCCCGAATTTCTGCCCGTAGCCCGATTCCATTAGATCTAGGTACTTGACAGCGTCAAAAGCCTCGGGGCCTAGCACGCCGCTACCCTGCCACGCTTTAGTTGCAAGCAACTCCAGCGCGATCACCGGATTCATGGCTGTTTGCCAAACGACCGCTTGCACTCCGTATTCACGCATCGACCATTCGTTGTCCAAAACGTGATACAGGTAAACCGACTTAGGCTTACCGTCTAAGCCGGTGCCCGTAACCCAGGTGCCCGCACAGGTTTTACCACTCATTTTGTCACCCAGGGTCGCCGGATCCGGTAACGCAGCTGCAACTAAATCGCGCGGGCTAATAGGCACGCCCTTGACATTTACCGGTTTAGTGCTATCCAAACCAAGTTTGTGCAGAGTCTTAAGCACTTCGATGAATTCGTCGCCGAGCCCGTATTTGAATGTGACCCGCTTGCACTTTATCCAGCGCGGCACCAGGAGGACTTCCTCGTGCTCTACATTGACACACTCAACCGGGCCGATACCTTCCGGGAATTCGAATACCTCA
>WLHM01000069.1 GCA_009702725.1 Actinomycetota bacterium
GCATATCTATGGAACCGCGCAGAAGTGACCGCGACATGGCCTCGAAACTAATGGGACTTGTCATTATTCTCTTTCCCCTTACTGGTCAGTTCGAATTCTTAGCAGTCTAGGTCGGACACTAATTAGCCTCGCAAGATTCGCATTACATCCAAATAGCAGGACGGGTCCGTTGCAACATCTACTAAGTACGGGCCTTCACCAACTAATGAATTTGTTAGGGCTTTTTTCAGCTCAGTCAAGGTAGCCGCCTTCACTCCTGACATCCCAAAACCTTTTGCAATTACGGCGAAGTCAACATCTAGGTATGAAACGGCAGTGGAACCCCCATGCCCAACCGGTTTTTGTTTAGCCTTAATTAGACTCAAAGAACTGTCATTAAAGACGACTACTGTCACCGGCAAATTCAAGCGCACGAGAGTTTCAAGTTCCGCGACACACATTCCGAGCCCACCATCACCTATGAAGCAAAAGGTGCGGCGACCCGGATTCGCCAAGGCAGTAGCGACCGCGGCCGGCAGGGAGTAGCCCATCGTCGCAAGGCCTGATGAAATATGTATTTCATTTGGCTGCTCGACCGCCCAGAGGGGCATCGCAACAAGCATGTGGGCACCCGCGTCGACCGTTGCGATAGACCCTGTCGGTGCAATTTTTCTGGTAGCGAGTACGACATCACCGGGGGCGAGCGCGTCGGTCGCGAGTGACGAAGTGCTCACCTCAATTAAGGCATCCTCAAAATATTGCCTGCGATTGGACGCCGTATCTGGCCCCCAGTCACTAACCAAGTGCTGACCCAGAAAGTTAACGGCTTGGTCAATCGGACCGACGTATTGCAGCTCGGGTTGCCAATAGGGGCTATCTTCAGGCCAGCTATTCAAAGACAAAACGGGCGCTTGCACCTGCCACTTGTTTGGGATTAATTCAACCGTGTCTAAACCGATTGCCACAATTAGGTCGGCCTGTTCGAAGATTGCCATTTCGGCAGTCGCTCCGGTGAAGAGCCCACCATTGTTCAAGGAACTAGTCGGGATAGTGCCGCGTGCCTTGTAGGTTTCAAGAACCGGCAAGGTGGAGCCAGCAACCAGACCGCGAATCGCTTCAGTCTGCCCCAGCGCACCTAAGCCAACGACAATTAGCGGGAAGCGAGACCTCTTGATGAGTGCAGCCATGGCTGGCTCGTCGACAGCTCCGGGCGGAACTTCAGGTGGCAATGCGACCCCATTCGCACTCGGGTCTAGGTCGAGATGCACTGGCCCGGGCCGGGGTTGGATCGCGGTGGCCAAAGCAGAAGCCATCGTGTTTTCGGGATTCGACGATCCTAAAACGGCACTCCATTTCGCGACTGTATGCAACAGTTCGCGTTGATCGATTCGCTGGTGTGAGATTCGTGCCCAGTCACTGCTCGACACCGTATCTGTCAGAAGTATGAGTGGTTGCCGATCTAACGCAGCCTGAGCCAAACCATTAACCGCACTGGCAGCGCCCGGGCCTCGAGTGACCAAGCAAGCGCACGGATTGCCGGATATTTCAGCGAAAGTACTCGCCATTATCGCCGCAGATGTTTCGCCGTGCGCGAGAATGAACTCCAATCCAACAGACTCTGCTGCTCCCACCACGTCCAAATTGTTGCCTCCGCCTGGAAGCCCAAAAACGAACTTCGACCCGCTACCCAGAAGGCCGTTGGCGACTATTTCTGAAAGGTACCCACCGGTTACGCTCACCCCGCCATTGTGTCAGAGCCAACTAAAATGGGGCTGCTTTGGTGCTCGGCTTTCACCCGCCCCGCATTAGATTCAACCGCTACTTAACGTACTGAACGCTGCTCAGCTGGGTAGGATTTCGTTATGTAACAGGGCTCCTTTGAACTATATTTAGCTTCAGCTAAGGCGAACTCGAAAGCCTAGGCACCCCAAGGCGTTGTGCACTTCAAATCGGAAAGGGCCCGTTGAGATGGCAAATACGATTCAGCCAAACATCGAGTTAGTGCGGGAGATGTCCCTTAAGTATCGAAACTGGGGCAAGTGGGGTCCTGACGAGGAGCTCGGCAGCCTCAATTACGTAACCGATGAGATACGAGCTAAGGCAGCTACCCTCGTCAGGCGCGGCAAGGTCTTTTCACTTGCGCTGCCTCTTGATTCTGATGGCCCCATGGTTGGAGCACATGGTCGAGTCAACCCAGCGCACGTCATGCTGTGGGACGGCGGTGACATCGAGTCAGGTGCCCAAGATTTTCTCCAAGGGCTTCGCTACACCGACGACGCGGTGTTTTTAGTTCTTCAGTCGTCAACGCAATGGGATGCGCTTGCACACATCTACTTCGATGGGCAGATGTACAACGGTCACGGCACTGAAAAGGTAACGAGCCGTGGCGCACTGAAGAATTCAATTACCAATGTGAAAGATAAGGCTGTCGGACGCGGAGTTCTGCTCGACATCGCACGTTACAAAGGTGTTCCCTGGCTTGAGACAAGTTACGCAATTACTGACGAGGATCTTTCCGGATGCGCTAAAGCGCAAGGAGTTGAAGTTGGAGAAGGCGACTTCGTTCTAGTAAGGACCGGTCAACTCGGAGAGCGGCAACTTGCTGGCGCATGGGGTGATTACGCTGGGGGCCCCGCTCCCGGTTTAGGAATCACCGCCGCCAACTACTTTTGCCCACTGAAAGTTGCGGCCGTGGCGACTGATACCTGGGGTACGGAGGTTCTTCCGAATGAAACTCCAGATGTCTTTCAGCCACTACATGTGATCATGCTTGTCAACGCCGGCATCATTCTTGGTGAGATGTGGGTCATGGATGAACTCGCAGAGGACTGCGCGAACGATGGCGTATATGAATTTCTACTCGTTGCTCCGCCACTGACGGTTACGGCTTCTGTTGGTTCGCCGGTAAACCCACAGGTGATCAAATAGTGCAAGAACCTTCGGAATCACCAACTGTACTTTTTGAACGAATTGGTTCGACTGCAGTAATAAGCCTAAATCGTCCTCGCGTAAAGAACGCTTTGAACTGCGCCATGGCCACGGCTTTAGGTAACGCGGTCCACGAGGCGGACCTTGATCCTGAAATCAGGGTAATAATCATTACTGGGAGCGGGGGCAATTTCTGTGGAGGCGCCGACCTTCATGAAGTGGCCGCAGACTGGCAAATTATTTCGGCTGAACGCCCCGACTGGGGTTTCGGTGGCATCACTCAACAGTTGACAGCAACCCCAACCATTGCCGCAATAAATGGCTTTGCACTCGGTGGCGGCTTGGAAATTGCGCTGGCGTGTGATCTTGCCGTAATGGATGAGGATGCCTATGTAACGCTGCCAGAGGTCACCCGAGGGATTTTCGCAGCCGGGGGTGGGATCCTGCGATTGCAACGGCTTATCCCACGCCGCCTAGCCATGGAAGCCGTGCTCACCGGTAACCCGATAACCGCAGCGCAGGCTTTGCAATGGGGTTTAGTCAATCGCCTTTCTCCTAGTGGAACAAGTGTAAATGTCGCACTTGAGTTGGCTCAAGATATTGCCCGCAACCCGGTAGAGGCTGTCAATCAGAGCAAACTTTTGATGCACCAATCTGAAAGCTTCGGCTCAACTTGGGATTCCGATTACTGGTCCCTAAACGATGCGATCGCCACGCGGGTGTACTCAAGTCCCGAAGCCAGCGAAGGTCTCCAATCCTTTATTGAAAAACGAAAGCCAAACTGGCAGAGGTAGGCAGGTGGTCAGGCCACGAGGCCAATCCTGCACAGGCCGAAGATATCGTTAGCACGAAATGCACTGAACAACTTAGGAGATAAAATCACCGCGGCACGCGAACCTAGATCACAGCATGGAATTGGCTTACTTTTAGGATTCTCCGCCTACGGAGTTTGGGGCTTATTCCCGTTATATTTCATGCTGCTTGATGCTGTCTCCGCATATCAGATAGTAGCCAACCGAATTGTTTGGTCACTGTGTTTCGTCTTAATTATCCTACTTATACGAAACAACTGGGCTCCGCTTGTCGGCGTGCTTCGCTCGAGGAGATCAGTATTCCTGCTCGGAGTAGCTGCGGCCACGATCAGTATTAACTGGGGCGTCTACGCGTATGCAATAACCAATGACCAAGTTCTGGAGGCCTCACTCGGATATTTCATCAACCCGCTTGTCTCTGTTTTGATCGGTGTCGCGCTACTACGTGAACGACTTCGCCACTTGCAATGGATCGCGGTCGCAATTGGAGCGGTCTCAGTTGCGATCTTGACGGTTTCCTATGGGCGTCCGCCTTGGATCAGCCTTATCTTGGCATTTTCGTTTGCAATCTACGGGCTTATGAAAAAACTGGCGAACTCCGGTGCACTAGAGAGTCTCGCGGTCGAAACCTTGCTGCTTTTACCAATAGCACTACTCGTAATGGCCTTATTCGCCACGGATGGCCAAGGAGTCATAACACATTTAGGGCCCGATATCGCCACACTTCTGATCCTCCTCGGACCAATTACCGCGGTGCCGCTGCTCGCCTTTAGTGCTGCAGCTACTCGAATCCCACTCTCAACCCTCGGAATAATCCAATACATAACCCCGAGCATCCAATTCATCCTTGGAATAACGGTATTTGCAGCTGTTGTCTCACCGGTTCGCTGGTTGGGCGTCAGCATAATTTGGCTAGCTCTCATAGTCTTTGCCATTGACACCGTTAGACACAGTCGAGCTGTATCACGTAATACTGAGCGCACATCGATCATTGACACACTCGAGGTAACCGTCCCTGATTAGGCCACTCGACTACGGGCTAACCAGGTCGACGCAATTACTTACCCGTAAATCTCGGTGCGCGTTTTTCCCGGAAGGCACTAAGCGCCTCGGCCATATCAGAGGTTTGAGCGCTGAGAACTTGATTCCGATTTTCTAATGCGATAGCCGCATCTAGAGACGGTGCGTCAACATTTGCCTGCAAGACTTGCTTTGTCATACGCACCCCGATTGGGCTGTTGCCGCAGATGAGAGTGGCGATTTCTAGCGCCCTCTCGATGAGATTTTCGCCTTCTACTATCTCGGTCACCATTCCAATTCGCAGTGCTTCATCAGCATCGACGAATCGACCGGTCAGGAGCAACTCATAGGCACGACCAAACCCAATGATGCGAGGAAGCATCCAAGAAGTACCGACATCGCCACCGGTAAGGCCGATCCTGATGAACGCCGCGTTGAATTTCGCGGTGGGCGCCGCAATTCGGATGTCTGCCGCAAGTGCCAGGCCCATACCTGCACCCGCCGCCGGACCATTCACCGCTGCAATCACCGGTTTTTCCATGTGCCGGAACCCCGCAATGGAGCGCGCCCAAGTCTCTTGACCGGCGAACATCTCGATCGGGGTCATATCCGGAAGTAGGGCAGCTTGATCGAGATCAAGGCCTGCGCAGAATCCCCGCCCGCTGCCGGTAATTATTAGAACCCTGATATCGCTATCTGCATCAACGTCGGCTTGCAATGTGATGAACTCATCGAACATTTCAAATGTCATAGCGTTTAGCCGGTCGGGCCGGTTGAGCCTGGCAATCGCGATCTGAGGAGTCGGTTGCTCAATTAGCATCGTGTTGTATTGCTGCATAGTTAGATAACCCTTATCAGTGGGGCTGAAGCGAACTCAGCTCGCGCGAGTGATCTGCGGTGAACCTCGTCTGGTCCATCAGCGATCTGAAGGAACCGTGCCTGTGCATATAGCACTGACAACATAGTGTCTGATGAAACCCCGGCTCCGCCAAATACCTGCATAGCCCGATCGGTAACATCCTTGACCACCTGCGGAACCATGATTTTAGCGGCCGCAATGTCATGCCTGGCCGCCTTATTACCTTCGACATCCATGCGCCACGCAGCTTGAAGTACGAGTAGGCGGGCCGCATTAACTTGCGTTCTGGCGTCGGCTACCCACGTTTGCACGACACCCTGATCAGCCAATAGCACTCCAAACGGCGCCCGAGTCTTCGCCCTAGCGGTCATCATCGCAATTGCCCGCTCCGCCATCCCGATGAGCCGCATGCAATGGTGAATCCGGCCCGGACCTAAGCGTGCCTGAGCAACAGAGAACCCCGCACCACGCTCACCAAGGATGTTCTCCTTGGGCACCGTCACATTTTCAAAACGTACCTCGGCATGGCCACCCTCCTGCAGGTCTTTGAACCCGAACACCGTTAACGAGCGAACAAGCGTCAAACCGGCTGCGTCAAATGGGACCAGAATGATGCTATGCCGCTTGCCTATTGCTGCGTCTGGGTCAGTAACACCCATTACAAGTGCGACCTTGCAATCGGGGCGCATGGCTGCCGTTGACCACCATTTGGTTCCGTTAATCACCCAATTGTCGCCATCATCGCGCACACTAAGGGAAATGTTATTTGCATCAGAGCTTGCGACATCTGGTTCGGTCATCGAGAAGCATGACCTGATATCCCCGGCAAGTAGTGGCTTCAACCACTGATCTTGTTGCGCGGGCGTGCCATATCTGGAAAGTAACTCCATATTGCCGGTATCGGGCGGTGAGCAGTTAACCGCCTCCGGGGCAAGGAATGGGCTCCAGCCGGTTAATTCAGCGAGCGGTGAGTATTCCAGATTGGAAAGGCCAGCCCCGCGGTTATCTTCTGGAAGGAAGAGATTCCAAAGGCCCTGCTTTTTCGCCTCATTCTTCAAGTCCGCCATTACCGGAGGTGGGCCCCAA
>WLHM01000007.1 GCA_009702725.1 Actinomycetota bacterium
AGCGGTCGGCTTACCCGCGCGGATTCCGGGTATGAATCCGCCATATTTTTTCATATTGTCGGCAACTTCAACCGGGTTGAAAGTGATGGAGACATAGAAGTAGCAGAAGAACACGATAAGTAGGAAGTACGCCAATAGGTAGTAACTGCCACTACCGGTACCGAAGTTCTGCTGTACCCAGATGGCCCACTCCGACTGACTACCTGTTAATTGCACCAACAAAGTCGGCAAGAACAGCAGGGATGACGCGAAGATAACCGGGATAACACCGGCCATGTTGACTTTGAGCGGGATATAAGTTGAGGTGCCGCCATACATTCGGCGCCCGACCATGCGTTTTGCGTATTGCACCGGAATACGCCTCTGGGCCTGCTCGACAAAGACAACAAGTGCAATCACGACCAGGCCGACGAGCACTGTCAGAGTGAAAGTGAAGATACCGCGGCTACCCCAGATCGAGGCGAACTGAGCCGGGATGCGCGCAATGATCGAGGTGAAGATAAGTAGCGACATTCCATTGCCTATACCGCGTTCAGTAATTAACTCACCAAACCACATGATGACGGCGGTACCGGCGGTCATAACGGTGATCATTACCAAGATCACCCATACCGAGTCATTCGGGATGATGGCCTCATTACATCCGCTGAACAAAGCGCCGGGGGTGCGGGCCAGCGACAAGATGGCCGTCGACTGTAAAACTGCCAAGCCAATTGTTAAAAACCGCGTGTACTGAGTGATTTTGGCTTGCCCGGCTTGACCGTCCTTCTTCAAGGTCTCTAGCCGCGGGATAACTACCGTCAACAACTGCAAAATAATGCTCGCGGTGATGTAGGGCATGATGCCGAGCGCGAAGACTGATAGCTGCAGTAGCGCTCCACCGCTGAACAGGTTGATCAGGGCATAGACGGAATTATCCTGAACTACGTCGATACAACGCTGAATGGCGGAATAGTCAACACCCGGAGTCGGCAAAACCGAACCGAGGCGATAAATCGCCAGCAGTCCCAAGGTGAACAGAATCTTCTTTCGAAGATCCGGGGTACGCAGGGCCGCCCCAAACGCACTGATGTGCACTGTGCCTCCTGCTTAAATCTCGGTTACGGAACCGCCTGCGGCCACGATCTTGTCACGGGCGCTATCAGAGAATGCATCGGCACTGACCTTGACGGCCACCGTGATGTCGCCCTGCCCGAGAACCTTGACTTTTTGGCCCTTTCGCACAGCACCCTTTTCCACTAAGTCGGCAACAGTGATCTCGCCACCCTTTGGGAAAAGCTTCGAAATCATCGCGACATTGACCACCTGGAATTCGATCTTGTTGGGGTTGGTAAACCCCTTCAATTTCGGGAGGCGCATATGCAAGGGCATCTGGCCGCCCTCGAAACGAGCTGGCACCTGATAGCGCGCCTTCGTACCCTTCGTGCCGCGACCGGACGTCTTGCCTTTTGACGCCTCACCGCGACCCTTACGAGTCTTTGCAGTCTTAGCACCCGGAGCCGGGCGCAGATGATGGACCTTGAGTGCCATCGCTACTTAACCTCCTCGACAACAACCAAGTGCGACACCGTGTTTACCATGCCGCGGATTTCCGGACGATCTTCCTTAACAACAGTGTCACCGATGCGCTTTAGGCCGAGTGAGCGCAAGGTATTGCGTTGATTCGAAGTGCCACCGATTTCCGACTTCTTCTGGGTTACCTTGAGTTGAGCCATTACGCACCAACCCCGGCGCGGGCGCGCAGCAATGCTGCAGGAGCAACGGCCTCGAGGGGCAACCCGCGACGAGCAGCGACAGCTTCAGGGGACTCGAGCAACTTCAGCGCCGCAACCGTCGCGTGCACGATGTTGATCGCATTATCTGATCCCATTGACTTGCTAAGCACATCGTGAATGCCAGCGCACTCCAAAACCGCACGAACTGGGCCACCGGCGATAACCCCGGTACCCGGTGCTGCCGGACGCAGCATCACGACACCTGCAGCAGCCTCACCCGTGATTGGGTGCGGAATAGTGCCCTGAATCCGTGGCACCTTGAAAAAGTGCTTCTTGGCTTCCTCGACGCCTTTGGCAATAGCGGCCGGAACTTCTTTGGCCTTGCCGTAGCCAACGCCAACACTGCCATCACCATCGCCGACGACTACCAAAGCCGTAAAGCTAAAGCGACGACCGCCCTTGACGACCTTCGAGACGCGGTTGATCGCAACTACCCGCTCAATGAACGCTGACTTCTCCTCGCGGGGAGCACGCTCCTTGCGGTCCTTGCGGTCACCTGTCCCACCGGTGCCTGTGCCTGTGCCTGCGCCGCTTCCGCGACGCGAGGTTGCTGCCATGAGGTTCCCTCTCCTACCTAATCCGAAATCCGTTTAGAAATCTAGGCCACCCTCGCGGGCGCCCTCCGCGAGAGCTGCTACGCGACCGTGGTACTTGTTGCCACCGCGGTCAAACACCACGGCCTCAACACCGGCTTGCTTCGCGCGTGCTGCGATCAGCTGACCGACCTTGCGTGCCTTTGCGGACTTATCATCACTCGCTGCGCGCAGATCAACTTCCATCGACGAAGCCGAGGCCAAGGTTCGGCCCTGAGTGTCATCAACCACCTGCGCGACCATGTGGCGAGCTGAACGACTAACAACCAAACGCGGGCGGTCAGCTGTACCGGATACCTTCTTGCGAACGCGGATGTGACGACGTTTGCGGCCGATGGCAACCTTATTGCCAGCCCCGCCCAGCTTAACTCCAAAGCTACTCACTTCTTGCCCGCCTTTCCGGCCTTGCGACGGACGACCTCATTCTCGTAACGCACGCCCTTGCCCTTATACGGCTCAGGCTTACGTAACTTGCGAATATTGGCCGCAACTTCGCCGACTTGCTGCTTATCGATACCAACCACCGTGAACTTAACCGGGCTTTCAACACGGAAGGCGATGCCCTCCGGTGCCGAAACCACCACGGGGTGGCTGAATCCGAGAGCAAACTCCAGGTCGGTGCCCTTGGCTGCAACACGGTAACCCGTGCCCACAATCTCTAGCGTCTTCTCATACCCGTTCGTGACCCCTGTCACCATGTTGGCAACCAAGGTGCGAGTCAAGCCGTGAAGTGATCGCGATGCGCGCTCGTCATTTGGACGAGTCACTAACAACGTGCCATCTTCTTGCTTTTCTACGACGATCGGCTCAGCAACTTTCAACGACAACGTGCCTTTAGGGCCCGTAACGGTGATGTCATTGCCGGCAATCTGTGCATTGACCCCGGATGGAACCAGGATCGGCATGCGTCCAATACGTGACATTTGCTCGCTCCTTCCCGGTTACCAGACGTAGGCGAGGACTTCCCCACCTACGCCTTTCTGGTGGGCCTGTCGATCGGTCAACAGCCCTGATGAGGTGGACAAGATTGCGACACCGAGGCCGCCGAGAACGCGTGGAATGCCGGTGCTCTTCGCATAGACCCGTAGGCCCGGCTTAGACACGCGGCGAAGTCCGGCTATCGAACGCTCGCGCGTCGGGCCGTACTTCAACTCCAGCGTAAGAGTTTTACCGACAATCGCATCCGAGACGTTCCAGCCGCCGATATAACCCTCGCGCTTGAGGATCTCGGCAATGCTTTCTTTCATCTTCGAGTGCGGCATCGTAACAGCATCGTGATACGCCGAATTTGCATTGCGCAGGCGCGCAAGCATGTCGGCGATCGGGTCGGTCATTGTCATGGCCAGTCGGCCTTCCTCGTTGTGGTTTCCGGAAAACCCGGACCTTCGACGTCGTTGATTACCAGGAGCTCTTAGTCACACCCGGCAATTCGCCGGCATGTGCCATTTGACGCACGCAAATCCGGCATAGGCCGAACTTGCGGTAAACAGCGTGTGGGCGTCCACACTTATTGCAGCGGGTATAACCCCGCACCTTGAACTTAGGCTTCTTTTGCTGCTTTTGGATGAGTGCTTTTTTCGCCATTTGGATCAGGCCTCCTTGAAGGGGAATCCGAGAAGGCGAAGCAAAGCGCGGCCTTCAGCATCATTTTGAGCGGTGGTCACGACCGTTATATCCATGCCCCGGACGCGGTCGATTTTGTCCTGATCGATCTCATGGAACATTGACTGCTCATTAAGGCCGAAGGTGTAATTGCCTTTGCCATCGAATTGCTTCGGTGAGAGGCCACGGAAGTCGCGGATACGGGGCAGCGCGATCGAAATCAACCGATCGAGAAATTCCCACATGCGGTCACCACGCAAGGTGACATGGGCGCCAATTGGCTGACCCTCACGCAACTTGAATTGGGCGATGGACTTGCGAGCTTTAGTCACCTGAGGCTTTTGGCCTGTTATCTCGGCAAGGTCGCGAATCGCACCTTCAATTAATTTAGAGTCGCGGGCCGCTTCGCCGACACCCATGTTTACTACCACTTTGATTACCGAGGGAACCTGCATGATGTTGCCGAAGGCGAATTCGGATTTCAGCGCGGGCACGATTTCCTCGCGGTAACGCGCCTTCAGGCGCGGAGCCGTGGTTGTTGCCGATGTCATCAGATGTCCTTACCTGTGCGACGTGAGATGCGCACACTGCGCTCTGCTTCGTATGTTGAGCCGTCTGGGCGACGCTTCTCGACCTTCTCGCGACGGTAGCCGATGCGCGTGGCGCGGCCATCCTCCGGGTCGATGATCATTACGTTCGAAACGTGGATCGGGGCCTCGGTTGTGATGATGCCGCCGGTCTTGGCTCCGCGGGCATTTTGCCCCACCTTGGTGTGCTTCTTAATGCGGTTCACACCTTCGACGATGACGCGGTCAGCCTCGGGCATTACTTCAATAACCTTGCCCTTGACGCCGCGATCCTTGCCCGAAATAACCTGAACTAGGTCACCTTTGCGAATTCTCAAATCTGGCATGACTACAGCACCTCCGGAGCCAACGAGATGATCTTCATGAACTTCTTCTCGCGAAGTTCACGACCAACTGGACCAAAGATACGAGTTCCGCGCGGCTCACCATCAGCTTTCAGAATGACCGCAGCGTTCTCATCGAAACGGATGTACGAACCATCGGGGCGACGGCGCTCCTTGCGGGTGCGCACGATGACAGCCTTAACGACCTCACCCTTTTTTACGCCACCACCCGGGATTGCATCCTTCACCGTTGCGACGATGATGTCGCCGATGCCGGCATAGCGCCGACCCGACCCACCGAGAACTCGAATGCAAAGGAGTTCCTTTGCGCCCGTGTTGTCGGCGACTCTTAGTCGCGACTCTTGCTGAATCACTTCATTCTCCTGATCGTCTGCCGGTTCTCTACCGAGCCTGGCGGAACTATGCGTTGCGGATTTGGAATTATTGGTCGGGCTTGCTTAGTGCAGAACTACTTGGCCTTCTCGAGGATCTCGACCACGCGCCAGCGCTTTGTTGCTGACACCGGGCGGGTCTCCATAACGAGAACGCGGTCGCCGATACCGGCAGCGTTGGCCTCGTCGTGCGCCTTCAGCTTGCTTGTCCGACGGACAACCTTGCCGTAGAGCGGATGCTTGAAACGGTTTTCGACCGCGACAACCACCGTCTTGTCCATCTTGTCGCTAACCACTAGGCCCTCGCGGGTCTTGCGGTAGCCACGCTTTTCTATGTCACTATTTACTTCGTTCGCGCTCATGCGGCACCACCCTCAATGGGCGTAATGCCCAACTCACGCTCACGCAAGATCGTGTAGATCCGCGCAATGTCCTTGCGCACGGCGCGGAGGCGTCCGTGGTTCTCCAACTGCCCTGTCGCGCCTTGGAAGCGAAGGTTGAACAACTCTTCCTTTGACTCAAGGAGTTTGGCCGTCAATTCAGCGCTATCGAGGTTGCGAAGTTCACCAACCTGAGTTCCAGCCGCCATTTAATCCTCACCTGCTTCATCGCGCCGGACAATGCGGCACTTCATGGGAAGTTTGTGCATGGCACGCGTAAGCGCTTCCTGCGCAACTTTCTCGTCTGGGTATGAAAGTTCGAACATCACCCGACCTGGCTTGACGTTCGCGATCCACCACTCCGGTGAACCCTTACCGGAACCCATTCGGGTTTCAGCAGGCTTCTTGGTTAGGGGGCGATCGGGGTAGATGTTGATCCACACCTTGCCACCACGCCGAATATGCCGGGTGATGGCGATACGAGCCGACTCAATTTGCCGGTTCGTGACGTATGCGGGCTCAAGGGCCTGCAAACCAAAGGTGCCGAACGTCACGGCGGTGCCGCCCTTGGCCGCGCCTCGGCGCGTTGGGTGGTGCTGCTTGCGGTGCTTGACCCTGCGCGGAATAAGCATCTTTAGCCCTCCTGCGCTTCAGTGACGACCGCTGTCTCAATCTCAGAGGCAATAACCTCACTGACAACCACCTCAGATGCAACAACAGCAGACTCAACTACTTCATCCGAGGTGCGGGGCCCACGCGGACGTGCGGGGGCCGCAGCCCGCTGGCCCAAACGTGCGGTGGCAGCTGCCGCCTCACGCTCAGCGCGGGTACCGAGGGCATTTCCCTTGTAGATCCAGACCTTCACGCCGATCCGGCCGAAGGTGGTTCGTGCCTCATAGAAGCCGTAGTCAATATCAGCACGCAACGTGTGCAATGGCACTCGACCTTCGCGGTAGAACTCGGTACGTGACATTTCAGCGCCACCTAGCCGACCGGAAACCTGCACTCGGATGCCTTTAGCCCCACTCTTCATGGTGCTCTGCATGCCCTTGCGCATTGCGCGACGGAATGAAACCCGGCTCGAGAGCTGCTCAGCTATACCTTGTGCAACCAATTGCGAATCGATTTCCGGGTTCTTGACCTCAAGGATGTTGAGCTGCACCTGTTTGCCGGTCAATATTTCGAGGTCTCCGCGAATGCGATCTGCTTCTGCGCCACGACGACCGATGACAATGCCCGGGCGTGCTGTGTGAATATCAACGCGAACGCGCTCGCGGGTGCGCTCAATCTCAACCTTGGAGATACCAGCGCGCTCCATGCCCGTGGCGAGAAGCTTGCGGATCTTTACGTCCTCATCGACGTAATCGCGGTAGCGCTGGCCCTCTTTGGCTGAGTCAGCGAACCAGCGCGACGTGAAGTCGGTGGTGATACCCAGGCGGAAGCCGTGCGGGTTTACTTTCTGGCCCACGGTCGGGTCATCCCTTCTTCTTAGCGTCGGTCGACTTGGTTGTCGCCTTCGCTGTCGTCTTCTTAACTGCCGGAGCCTTCTTTTCAGCCGGAGCCTTCTTCGCAGCTGGGGCCTTCTTCACGGCCGGTGCCTTCTTCGCAGCTGGCGCCTTCGCCTCAGCCTTTGGCGCAGCCGCCTCTTTAGCCGGCTTAGCAGGCTTAACAGCTTTAGCCGGTTTGATGATCGCCACACCGTCGGACACGATCACGGTGATATGGCTGCTGCGCTTGCGCACCCGGTAAGCACGGCCTTGGGCCCGCGGGCGAATGCGCTTCATGGTGGGGCCTTCGTCCACAAATGCTTCGCTCACGACCAGGCCGCGGGAGTCCATCGCGTGGTTGTTGGTCGCATTAGCAATTGCACTCGCGAGCACCTTGCCAATCGGCTCACTGGCCGCTTGGGGTGCGAACGTCAATACCGCCTGGGCGTCTGCCGCATTCATTCCTCTGATGAGGTTGATGACGCGGCGCGCCTTCATGGGCGTGACACGGACGTACCGCGCCTGGGCCCTGGCTTCCATCGCTATCCCCTTGCTTCTCGTTACTCGGTCTGTGGTCTATTTGGAATTCGTGCTCGGCAGAAAAACTTCTTAACTAGCGCTTCTTAGCTTTGCGGTCGTCCTTGATGTGGCCTTTGAAGGTGCGGGTCGGTGCGAACTCACCGAGCTTGTGCCCGACCATGTTCTCCGACACAAACACCGGAACATGCTTGCGGCCGTCATGCACAGCGATTGTGTGGCCGAGCATGATCGGGATGATCATCGAACGACGTGACCAGGTCTTGATCACGTTCTTTGACCCAGCCTCGTTCTGGACTTCCACCTTTTTCATTAGGTGGGTGTCCACGAAAGGACCCTTTTTTAGACTGCGTGGCATATTTCGCTTCCCTTATCGCTTCTTGCCGGTCTTGCGGCGGCGGACGATGAACATGTCGCTGGCCTTGTTGGCCTTGCGAGTGCGGCCCTCTGGCTTGCCATTCGGGTTGACCGGGTGGCGTCCACCTGAAGTCTTGCCTTCACCACCACCATGTGGATGGTCGACCGGGTTCATGGCAACGCCGCGGACGGTTGGGCGCTTGCCCTTCCAACGCATACGGCCAGCCTTACCCCAGTTGATATTGGACTGTTCGGCATTGCCAACCTCGCCGATCGTGGCCCGAGCGCGTAGATCCACATTGCGGATTTCACCCGAAGGCATGCGCAACTGTGCGTAGGGGCCGTCCTTTGCCACTAGCTGAACACTGGAACCAGCCGAACGGGCGATCTTCGCGCCGCCACCGGGTCGGAGCTCAACGGCGTGGATTACCGAACCTACTGGGATATTGCGCAGCGGCAAATTATTGCCCGGCTTGATATCAGCGCTTGGACCAGTCTCGATCGCATCGCCTTGCTTGAGCTTATTTGGCGCAATGATGTAACGCTTCTCGCCATCAGCAAAATGCAGTAGTGCGATTCGCGCGGTGCGGTTGGGATCGTATTCAATATGCGCCACGCGAGCTGGAACACCGTCTTTGTCCGCGCGCTTGAAGTCAATGATGCGATAGGCACGCTTATGGCCACCACCTTGATGGCGAGTAGTGATCTTGCCGGAGTTGTTACGACCGCCCTTTTTAGGCAGCGGGCGTACTAGTGACTTCTCCGGTTCTGACCGCGTGATCTCGACGAAGTCGGCCACGCTCGAGCCACGACGGCCCGGTGTAGTCGGCTTGTACTTGCGGATTCCCATAGCTCTTCCGTCTCGTTGGTCGATTGCCCGGTCAGGAGACCGGGCCTCCGAAGATGTCGATGCGATCACCGGCGGCAACAGACACGATCGCTCGCTTTGTTGCTGCACGACGACCGAAGCCAGTGCGGGTGCGAATCCGCTTTCCTTCACGGTTGTGCGTGTTCACGCTGATTACCTTCACGCCGAATACCTTTTCGACCGCAATCTTGATCTGCGTCTTGTTGGCGTCTGGTGAAACAATGAACGTGTACTTGTTCTCATCAAGGAGCCCGTAACTCTTCTCAGAGATTACTGGCGAAATCAAAATGTCGCGGGGGTCTTGGATTCTCATGCTTCTACCTCCGACTGCCTTGCCACGGACTTGATGCTCTTGCCCTTAGGGGTGCCCTCGAGAAATGCCTCAAGAGCAGCCTTGGTGAATAGCACCTGATCGCTGACGATCACGTCGTAGGTATTGAGTTGGTCGGGTGCGACCACATGCGCATTATCAACATTGCGCAAGCTCAACCAAGAAGTCGTCTCTTCGCGGCTGACCACAACTAGCACTCGACCCTCAAGACCCAAGGCTTGTAGTGATGCAGTCGCACTTTTTGTTGATGGGACGTCGCCGGTGACGATTTCAGAGACCACGTGAATTCGTTCTTCGCGGGCCCGATCCGAAAGTGCGCCGCGCAGCGCTGCAACCTTCATTTTCTTCGGGGTGCGCTGTGAGTAATCACGTGGCTGCGGCCCGTGAACAACTCCACCGCCCACGAACTGGGGTGCACGGATAGAACCCTGGCGGGCCCGGCCGGTGCCTTTTTGCTTGTAAGGCTTGCGCCCACCGCCACTAACCTCAGCTCGGGTCTTGGTCGAGTGGGTACCTTGGCGTGCAGCAGCTTGCTGGGCTACTACGACCTGGTGAATCAGCGGGATGTTGACCTGCACGTCGAAGATCTCGGCGGGTAATTCAACTTTGCCGGATGCTTTGCCGGCAGGAGTGCGAACGTCTACAGCGGTCACGGTCAGCCCTCCTTCACAGCGGTACGAACAAATACCAAGCCACCCTTGGGGCCGGGAATGGCACCCTTGATGAGCAACAAACCCTTTTCGACATCTACGCCGTAGACGACCAAGTTCAAGGTCGTCTGGCGAACGCCACCCATCCGACCGGCCATCTTCATACCTTTGAAAACGCGACCCGGGGTTGCACAACCACCGATTGAACCTGGCGAGCGGTGCTTGCGGGTAACACCGTGCGTCGCGCGCAAGCCGTGGAAACCATGGCGCTTCATGACACCGGCGAAACCTTTGCCCTTGGTGGTACCCACGATGTCAATGCGCTGACCCGCTTCGAAAGTATCGGGGCCGAGCTCCTGCCCGAGGGTGTATTCGGTGGCATCATCGGTGCGGATTTCAACAAGGTGGCGACGTGGTGTCACTCCTGCCTTGACGAATTGCCCGGCATCTGGCTTGTTCACCTTGCGCGGGTCAATAGCCCCGAAGGCAATCTGCACAGCCGAATAGCCATCTTTGTCTGCGGTCCGTACCTGGGTAACGACACATGGCCCAGCCTTGACCACAGTTATAGGCACAACTTTGTTGTTGTCGTCCCACACCTGGGTCATGCCGAGCTTTTCGCCCAGTACGCCCTTCACATTGGTACTCATGGTCGTCGCGTCCTTACAGCTTGATCTCGATGTCGACACCAGCTGGGAGGTCAAGGCGCATAAGCGAATCAACCGTCTTCGGCGTGGGGTCGAGAATGTCAATGAGGCGCTTGTGTGTGCGCATTTCAAAGTGCTCGCGTGAGTCCTTGTACTTGTGCGGCGAACGGATAACGCAGTACACGTTCTTCTCCGTTGGCAGCGGCACCGGGCCGGCAACTTTCGCGCCTGTCCGGATCACTGTCTCGACGATTTTGCGCGCCGAAGAATCAATGACCTCATGGTCGTAGGCCTTAAGCCGAATGCGGATCTTTTGTCCCGCCATGGTGGCTGGTGTCCTTACTTCTCGTGTGCCGACTGCTACAGGTTCTTGCTGTGATTCGGGTGGTACTGGCGTTGCTTGGTGAGCGGGGGTGGCATTACTGCCACCCCCTTCCCACTACTTCAGAATCTTGATAACGCGACCGGCACCCACTGTGCGCCCACCCTCACGGATGGCGAACCGAAGGCCTTCTTCCATGGCGATGGACTGAATCAGTTCAACGCGCATGTCAGTGTTGTCGCCGGGCATAACCATGTCTTTGCCGTCTGGCAGGTAAACCACACCGGTTACGTCGGTGGTGCGGAAATAGAACTGCGGGCGGTAGTTGTTGAAGAACGGCGTGTGACGGCCGCCTTCATCCTTCGACAGGATGTATACCTGTGCGTCGAAGTCAGTATGTGGTGTGATCGAACCGGGCTTGCAGCAAACCTGGCCGCGCTCTACGTCCTCGCGCTTGGTACCGCGAAGAAGTAGACCGACGTTCTCGCCTGCTTGACCTTCATCGAGCAACTTGCGGAACATCTCGACTCCGGTGACCGTAGTCTTTTGAGCCGGGCCTGGGCGAATACCAACGATCTCGATTTCCTCGTTGACCTTGACCTGACCACGCTCAATGCGGCCGGTGACGACCGTGCCACGACCTGTGATCGTGAAGACGTCCTCCACTGGCATGAGGAACGGCTTATCAATCTCACGCTCGGGAGTTGGGATGTAGGCATCCACCGCGTCCATGAGAGCAAGAATCGACTCGCCCCACTTGGCGTCACCCTGCAGCGCTGGGAAGGCGGCTACGCGAACAACGGGGATGTCATCGCCCGGGAACTCGTAGATCGACAGCAGTTCACGGACCTCCATCTCGACGAGCTCGAGAAGATCCTCGTCATCCACCATGTCGCACTTGTTCAGCGCGACAACCAGCGAGGGAACGCCGACCTGGCGAGCCAGGAGGACGTGCTCCTTGGTCTGGGGCATCGGGCCATCGGTGGCGGCGACCACGAGGATCGCACCGTCCATCTGGGCCGCACCGGTGATCATGTTCTTGATGTAGTCAGCGTGACCTGGGCAGTCCACATGTGCATAGTGGCGAGCTTCGGTCTGATATTCGACGTGGGCGATCGAGATCGTGATACCCCGCTGGCGCTCTTCTGGCGCCTTGTCGATCATGTCGAATGGCGTGAACGGGTTCACGTCTGGGTACTTGTCATGCAGCACCTTTGTGATCGCAGCGGTCAGCGTCGTCTTGCCATGGTCAATGTGACCAATGGTGCCGATGTTGACGTGCGGCTTGGTGCGCTCAAACTTGGCCTTCGCCATTTGAGTTCTCCCTTTTCGTAATGCCGTCCGGCGTTGTCGCGGATCGGTGGTGTGTCTTGTTTATTTATTTTTAAGTGATCCGCGACTATTCGCCGCGAGCCTTCGCGATAATCTCCAGCGACACATGGGATGGAACCTGTGCGTAGGAGTCAAACTGCATGCTGTAACTCGCTCTGCCCTGGGTGCGGCTGCGTAAATCTCCGACGTAGCCAAACATTTCAGACAGCGGAACCAGTGCCGCTACGACACGGGCTCCCGAGCGCTCCTCCATGGACTGAATTTGTCCGCGGCGGGAGTTTAGATCGCCGATGACATCACCCATGTAGTCATCTGGGGTGGTGACTTCGACCGCCATCATTGGCTCGAGCAGGACGGGGCCTGCCCTACGAGCAGCATCCTTGAAAGCCATCGAGCCGGCGATCTTGAATGCAAGTTCAGAAGAGTCGACGTCGTGGTAGGCGCCGTCGGTGAGTATTACCTTTACGTCGACCATTGGGTAACCGGCCAGTACTCCGTGATCCATGGCCTCTTGGCAACCGGCATCAACGGACGGGATGTACTCGCGTGGGATGCGCCCCCCGGTGACCTTGTTTTCGAAGGTGTAGCCCTCTTCGTTAGCGCCCTCGGCACCGGCGTTAGGAGCGATGTCAATGATGACGCGCGCGAACTGACCCGAACCACCGGTCTGCTTCTTGTGCGTGTAATCGACTTTCTGGACCGACTTGGTGATGGTCTCACGGTAGGCGACCTGCGGCTTACCGACATTCGCCTCGACGTTGAACTCACGGCGCATGCGGTCGACCAGCACCTCAAGGTGAAGCTCGCCCATCCCACCAATGATGGTCTGGCCGGTCTCCTCGTCGGTACGGACGTGGAAAGTTGGGTCCTCTTCGGCGAGGCGCTGAATTGCTACACCGAGTTTGTCTTGGTCACTCTTCGTCTTCGGCTCAATGGCAACAGAGATCACCGGCGCCGGGAAAGTCATCGACTCGAGGACCACTGGATTACTTGGATCACACAAGGTCTCACCCGTGGTGGTGTCCTTGAGGCCCATGACCGCAACGATGTCTCCGGCGCCTACCGAATCAATTTCTTCACGCTTATTAGCGTGCATTCGATAAATCTTGCCGATGCGCTCCTTGCGGTCCTTGACACTGTTCAACACCGCGGTACCGGTATCAAGGCGACCCGAGTAAACCCGCAGGTAGGTGAGCTTGCCTAGGTGGGGGTCGGTCATGATCTTGAAAGCAAGGGCCGAGAAGGGCTCCTTGTCATTGGGTTGACGCTCAATGACGATCTCGCTGTTACCAGGCTTGGTTCCGGTAATCGCGGTGACATCAAGTGGGCATGGAAGGTATGCAATGACCGCATCGAGCATGGGCTGAACACCCTTGTTCTTAAACGCCGACCCGGTCAAAA
>WLHM01000070.1 GCA_009702725.1 Actinomycetota bacterium
ATGCTCGCGAACACAAATGGGTGATACGGGATTTTCGCCGGCGCGCGCAGATCAAGGAATACTCCACACCAAGTTTTTCAGCGCTGGGTGGTATCGCGCTGGGCTTGGCATTCGGTTACGCAATAGGCCGGCGCAAGCGCTAGCCGAACACCGAAGACCGCTGCATAAGCAGTCTATAAAGAGTCTGCTGAATTTGCTCACGAACCCGATCGGTTAAGTCAAATACCACCATCGGGTCGTCGGCAGCATTGTCTGGAAATTGGTCGGTGTGAATTGGTTCGCCGAAGTGAATGAACCACTTACTCGGCAGTGGGATCAATCCAAGTGGGCCAAGTAGTGGGAACGTCGGTGTAATAGGAAAGTACGGCAAACCAAGTAGCCGAGCAACGACGCTCGAATTCGCGATCATCGGGTACGTTTCTTCGGCGCCCACAATGGCGGTCGGAATGATTGGGGTCTTCGTTCGAAGTGCCGCTGCCACAAAACCCCCGCGACCGAAGCGCTGCAGCTTGTAACGTTCAGCGAATGGTTTGCCGATGCCCTTGTAGCCCTCCGGCCACACACCCACAATCGCGCCATCACTTAAGAGGCGCTCCGCATCGGGATGGCAGGCCAAGGTGTGCCCTGCCTTTCGGGCGATCTCGCCTAGGAATGGACTCTGGAAAACAAGGTCTGATCCAAGCATGCGTAGATGACGATGTGCGGGATGCTCATCTAGGAGTGCCAGCTGTGTCATAACCGCATCGAGGGCGATAACACCCGAATGATTCGCCACCACTAACGCACCGGTTTCGCCCGGTACATTTTCGAGGCCAGAAGCTTCAACGCGAAACCAAGACTTATAGAGCGGACGCACCAACGCCATCAATACCTTGTCGTTGAACTCCGGATCAAAACCAAAGTCATCAACTGAATAATCTCCGGCTAGCCTCCGCTGCACGAATTCCCAAAGCTCCATCAGCCGTGCCATTGCATCTGGCTCAAGGTCAGCAACAAGGTGCGGGACGGTCAGGTCGTCTCCGTGAATCGGAATTATTTTTGCGTTAGGCAACTGACACCTCGCGTCGAGCTAGAAAACTCTCGAAGGCTTGCAGAGTTGAATACCTTGGCGTGAGCCCAAAAGTTGTTTGGGCAAGGGTGGTGTCAAGTACCCTGCCGAAAGTCAAGTAGCGCACCTGCTCGGTGGTGAAATCAATTAGCCCTGCACTGCTAATGCTTCGACCAAAAGGCATAAACAAAAACTCCGGAAGCGAAACGCGTTTGTGACCGGTTCGACGGATCGCCTGCGAGAGCATCAAAATGCCGCTGCCGGACACATTGAAAGTCCCGGCATAACTACCCAATACCGCACGCTTAACGAACTCAAGGCCGTCAACTTCGTGAATGAATTGCAACCGAGCATCAAAACCCAAAACCGTGGGTATCACGGGTAGCGAAAAATAGGTTGTCATCGCCGTATCGATACCGGGCCCAATAATGTTCGCGAACCGCAAAGTGGTCACCGCCACATCTGGCCGCCGCCGCGCAAAACCGCGCACGTATCCCTCGACCTCGACCGAGTCTTTAGCCCACCCTGACCGTGGGGTATGCCGAGGCTGCATTTCTTCGGTGAACATCGCTGGGTCCTTTGGCCCGCTTCCGTAAACCGAAGCTGACGACTTCACAACTAACGCCTTGACGCTAGGGGTGCGCTGACATGCCGCAAGTAACTGCATCGTGCCGATGACGTTGATCTCTTTCATATTCGCCCGACCACCGGCCTGCCTCGGGGTTGCAATCACTCCCATGTGGACCACGGTGTCGACACCGGCATCGCCAAGAACTTTGGCAATAACTGGGTTTCGGATATCGGCTCGGACGAACTGCATCTGCGGCAATTTCACTTTCGGCGGCACTACGTCAACGCCGATGACCTGATCAATACTGGGATCCTCAGCGAGGATCCGGGCAATTTGCCCACCCAAATATCTCGAGACGCCGGTGACCAGGACTACCCGCCCCATGACCGACCCCCTAGCCTGCTGATCACGGTAACTTGCTCACCCGTGCTAGCCCTTGTTACGTCGCTGAACTCTGGTACGGCGCAGCAGTTTGCGGTGCTTCTTCTTTGCCATCCGCTTGCGGCGCTTCTTTACCACTGAGCCCATGAAAAAATCCTCGCGTTCGTCGTTCGAAAAATGCGTTCAGGAATCCCAGGAACGCTCACTAACAAACTCCAGCCTATCTGGAGCCTCAGGCGGTCTCCACGAAGGAGTCCCGTAGGTAGTCGTGGACGGCCTGCTCAGGCACCCGGAAGGAGCGTCCAACGCGGACCGCGGGGAGCTCACCGCCGTGCACCAATCGATAAACAGTCATCTTGGAAACCCGCATTACCGAGGCAACCTCGGCAACTGTCAGGAAGCGAACCTCGGCAAAGCCGCGGTCGACGTTGTTGGTCATTTTGCACCGAACTTTCTGCAGGCAGTCCGCTTCGGCTCCCCTGCCGATGCGTGATCAGAAAACGAACACTAGTGGCACCCGGGGCCACAGGGAAAGGTGGTTTGCCAAATTGCTAAAGATTTGGGACATAGGGTGCCCCAATTAGCCACTCGGACCCATCTCCGGGTGTTCACCGCGAGGATCGCCGTGATGGCAGCTCGCTTAAGGAAATAGGCGAGTCCAAGCACTGGGAACAAGATTTCGGCGCTCCTAGCCGCGCCCACCGGCCCCGGGCCAACCGAGCCCCAGCCAACCGCCTGCTCACGATTTAGCTAACTCCTGGCTTCGATCCCGTGCGGCTTTGATAGCCGCCACGAAAGTTTCAAGAACCTCCCGCTCTTGCAACACCTCGATCGCCGCCGCGGTGGTGCCACCAGGCGAAGTGACCTTGCCGCGCAATGCCGCTGGCTCTTCGTGGCTTACCTCAAGTAGGTGGGCTGCTCCAAGCAGGGTTTGCACCACCGCAGTTCGAGCATCTTTCGCGCTTAGCCCCACCTCCAGTGCGCCAGCAATCAGGGCCTCCGCCAGGTAGAAAACATAGGCAGGGCCACTACCAGAAACGGCTGTTATTGCGTCTTGTAAATCTTCGGGAACCAATATGACGGTACCCACTGATGCTAGTAACTGCGCAGCCTGAGCCGCGGCAGACGCAGCGCAATTGGCGCCCGCACTAATCCCGGTGACCCCAAGTTCAATTCGCGCCGGGGTATTTGGCATTGCTCGCACCACATTAGCCTGCGGGATTACTTCCTCAATTGACGAAGTTGTGATGCCGGCAGCGATGGAAATAACCAATGCGCCTTCAGCCACACCGGTTGCAATCTCATTTATTACCGCGCGGATATCCTGCGGCTTAACCACGATTATTACCACGTCGGCATCAATAACGGCGTCAGCCGGAGCTGCGACGGTCACACCAAACCGGTCAATTAGCTCGGATGAGCGATCCGTGCGTTTTTCGGCCACCACGATAATCGGAGAAGGGGTCATTTGGTGCTGCAGGCCAACGATTAGCGCCTCGCCCATCACCCCGCCGCCAAGGACCGCGATACGTGTCACACCAATTCCTTTCGATAAACGGCGCTCAGGCACCTGGTATCAGCGACCTGATCGCCGGGAGTAAACCGGTCGGTCTTTCGGCCAAGCCTCCCACGAGGCGGCCAAACCACTGCGGACCGAACGGGATATATACCCGAACCGCCTCACCCGCCTCGACCAACCGCTGCTGCAAACCCGAACTGCGGCCGTAGTACATGGCGAACTCGTAACTGCCTTTTTCATGATGGAGCCGAGCAGCCATAGTTTGGATGATCTCAATCAGGCGGGGGTCATGGGTCGCAAAACCAGATTCCGCATTTGCTCTCAACAGGGCTTTGGCGCAGCGAATATACGACTTGTCAACTTCTATGGCCTGGCCGAATCGATCAAGGGAGCCAGAGCTATGCGCCCCTTTAACAAGTCGCACCCGACCCCCGAAAGTTTCGCAATCGGTTTCGGTACGTCTTAGCACCGACTGCAAAGTCACCCCGACGTCAAACCCATCAGAGCGTAATCCACCTACTAGGTCAATTGCCCCATCAACCAAATCATCGGGACCCATCCCGATCATCACACTTACTTGACTAGCCTGCGCCTGTGCGCACAATTCCCTTAATTGCGCGACTCTCGAAGGTCCACCAAGTACGAACTCAGGGAGAATGGCCACCTCAGAGATGCGCGCTAAGGACGTTGAGGCTAGCGCGCTCACGGCCATTGCATAGTCGGCAAAGACCAAGGCACTCTCAAACTCTTCGATGTCGCCGCTGACCGCGCGCTCCAAACTGATGAGACGACCAGAGTCGGCCAAAAGCTGCGCTGCTTCAATTACATCTTCGACCTGCTCGCCCCCGGCAACCCGGTGCACGAACTCTCGGCCAATCGGCGTACTTGCTATGAACGACCCGAGGGAATCGTTCTTGGCAATCTGCTCGAAGATACTGCGAACTAGTGGCACCAGATGACCTTATGGCCCCCCGGCCGCATCCTTGGCAGCAAGTGGCTTTGTGGGGTCGAGAAGTCGTTGGATAGTGGGTGAGACAAGTGCCACTATGAGCTCGTCGGTAGCTGAAGCAAGTGGCTCTACGTTCAATATCGATCGGGTTGCAGCCACCCCGGCTAGGTACGCGGTGATTAAGGCGCCGCGCATGCGCGCATCTGGCACGCCAAGTGCCCCAACCACTCGATCAAGCAAGGTGGCCTGCAGGTATTCGGTTAGAACTCGCAGCTGCTCAACTCCGGCAGACTCGCGCGCGGACTGCACCAAATTGGTGGCATCTTTGCGCACTTGCTCGTCGCCACTAAGTTGCAATGTTAGGCGCACCAAACGCTCACCCATGCCATCAAGGCCTGGAGCAATTAATCTAGGGATGCTGCCGGACGGTTCAAATGGCACCCGAATAGCCACTGCGAGTAACTGCTCCTTGTTGGCGTACAGCGATCGAACAACCCCTGGGGCTACACCAGCCGCCGCCGCCACCGTCTTGATGGTGGTGTTGGCATAGCCTCGAGCCCCAAGCACCGCCCGGGCAGCGCCCAAAATCGATGAGGTTAAGTCCGGCTCTGCCATACCCATCACCGTACTGGGCACTAGGCGGCAACAGCTGGTTATCAAGTGCCCGAATCGTTAACCTGCTGAAACCGTCAAAAAACCATCGAAAACTGACGGTTCGAGCAGGTACCGGGCCCCACGGTGACGGTTCGAGCAGGTACCGGGCCCCACGGTGACGGTTCGAGCAGGTACCGGGCCTACCGCCGACTACGAACTGCTCGCCAGCGCAATTTTCGGCAACGAAGCGGCTCCTTCAGGGGCGATCAGTGAAAGCTAATGCCGCAGGTGCAACCTCGCGAAGGCAAGGGCCTCCTTTAGATCACTCTCGCGGTGCTCACGTGAACCTGCACCCCGGGTACTTACTTCGACGATGACCGAGCCGGCGAAGCCGGTTGTAGCTAAGTGGCTAAGTACAGCCCCAGCTGGTTGGTTACCACGGCCGGGCACCAAATGCTCATCGCGTGCTGAGCCACTGCCATCGGCTAGGTGCAGATGGCTGAGCCGATCACCAAGATCGCGAGCGAACTGCAGCGCATCACTACCGGAAACCGAGGTGTGCGAAAGATCAAGTGTCGTGTGCGGATAATCCTCGTCGCGGATATCCCAGCCCGGTGAATAGGCCGGCAGCCTTTGCGAGACCGCGCGCCACGGGAACATGTTCTCTACCGCAAATTGCACGGCTGTCTCACTACGCATGGCCTCCAGGCCGCCCACGAAAGTACGCGCATACTCGCGCTGCCACCTAAATGGTGGGTGCACCACCACCGTTGACGCGCCGAGTAGCTCAGCAGCGGCTTGCGCCTTGCGCAATTTAGCCCAAGAATCTGTGCCCCATACGCGCTGAGTTACCAGCAGGCATGGGGCATGTATTGAGAGCACCGGCAATTGATAGTGGTCGACTAAAGCCGCCAGTGCATCAACATCTTGGCTTATTGAATCAGTGCCAACCATTACTTCGACGCCGTCGTAGCCGAGCGAAGAGGCAATTTCGAAAGCGGCGGCTGTGGTCTCTGGGTAAACAGACGAGGAAGATAATCCGACGAGTGGACTCACTCCCTACGCCACCTATCCGTGATAACTGTCATCACCCAGATACACCCGGCTCCAGCTAGCCCAACCACAATTGCGACGAAGCTGTAGCGCTCTGGGCCAAGGGAAAGCGCAAATAGTTTTGAGAAGAATGGCACGAACAGCACACCAAGAAACAGTGAAATCATAAGTGCAACGATCCCAATTCGGATTAGATTAAGTGGTCTAGCACTTTGCACCAAGACCGCGGTGGCGACGATAAAAAGTGTGACGGTTGCCGCTGACTGCGCACTCGGTAACGGCTCGCCAAGGTTCAATGCCAGGCCATAACTGGTAAATGCGGCCAGCGCCGCGATGGCTCCGGCCGGTGCCGAGAACACCAATACCCGCTTGAAAAATCCCGGGCGAAAGCGCTCGGTGTTTGGCATCAAGGCCAGGAAGAAACCCGGGATGCCAATAGTCAGCGCGCCGAGTAGTGAAAGATGTCTGGGCAAGAATGGGAAGGCTACCGCGAAGACTCCGGTGGCAATGGAAATGAAGATTGCG
>WLHM01000071.1 GCA_009702725.1 Actinomycetota bacterium
TGGCGCCTCGTCAAGTGGTGCCTGCTCCAGTGGCGCCTCATCAATTGGCGCCTCATCAAGTGGCGCCTCATCAATCGTCGCCGGTTCCACCGCGGGGGCGTAACCACCCGCGGGATAAGGCACGGTGAGCATCAGCCCGGTTTCACCACCGAACAACTCCGGAAATCTGGTGGCGATTGCCGGGATGCCCACGGCGATGCCAAGTGTCAAGCCGGCAAGGTAAGGACCGCGCAGTCGAGCGCCAATCCAGCCGATGATGAGACCGACCGCGATACCGCCGAAGCCGGCAAAGATCATCGACCAGATTGGATTCCATTGCCATCCAAGAATTGGCACGGTCTGCCAGTTGAGGCTGGTAAGCGCGAACACATAGCCGCCGATTGCCATGAGTGCGCCATTGCCTAATGAGACCTGACCGGATAAGCCGACAAGAATCACCATGCCGAACATTGCGGTCGCATACATCGCAGCGAGTGCGAGGTAGTAGCTCATTAGCGGATCGATGCCTTCGTTGATTCGCATCAACGCGGCCCAAATGACAAAAACTATGGCTAGATGGCTTAAGAAACGGGCGCCTGGAAGACGCAGCAAGTTCAGCATGCGCGCCCCTAGACCGATCGAGCTTTGTGGTGGCTGAAGATGCCTTCAGGTTTAAGGATCAGATTCAGTGCGAGTAGTAACAACGCAACTACCGGTGCATTGCCTGAATCGCTGTAGCCCGAGACGAGTGAAATAACTAACCCGGCGAAGACACCAATTGAAATTGCTCCGATCAAGGAGTCGAGGCCACCAATAACGGCGGCGGTAAAAGCGAAAACTAGGAGGATGTCGAAACTGTTCGGTGAAATTGTTGAAACAGGGGCAACCAACACGCCGGCAACCGCGCCCACTGAACCAGCCAACGCCCAGCCGAAAGTCAAGACACGCGATACCCGCACCCCGGATAGCCTGGCCACCTCAGGATTAAATGCGGCGGCGCGCATTGACAGTCCAAGTGAGGTCTTGGTGAAGAGCAGGGTGAGGCCAAGAACAAGCAATGCGGTGATCCCGATGACCACGAAGTCATAGATCGAGATCGGCCAGACTCGGCCGGCAAACTCGATACCGGAGTTATTAAATGGTTGCGGGAATGCCTGACTGCCACCTGGCCAAATCATTCCCGCCGCCGCTTGCAATGCGATTAGTACACCAAATGTTGCGATAATTGCGCCGGAGGTGTCATTTCTTTTTACGGGGCGTAGCACCAGGTATTGAACAATGACCCCAAGTACGGCGCCGGCGGCCAGGGCACCGATCAAAGCGATATACCAAGATCCGGTCCAGGTCTGAATAGACAGCGCAATGAACGTCGTGAACATCGCCTGCCCAACTTGCGCAAAGTTGACCACACGAGTTGAACGCCAAATGAGGACCAAGGCGAGTGCCATCAGCGCAATGATCGCGCCCGATCCAAGGCCACCTAGGAGGTAGTCAATGAATGTAGTCATGTGTCACCTCCTAGTAGCCCAAGTAGGCATGTCGAAGTTGTTCATCTGACGCGATTTCTGCACCACTGCCGACCATCACTACTTTGCCGAGGTTTAGTACGACGCCGGTAGTGGCAACGCGTAAGGCGGTTACGGCGTTTTGTTCAACTAGCAGTACAGCTAGGTCTGATTCGCGGGCGAGTCGACTCACGAGTTCGAGAATCTGCGTGACGATGAGTGGTGCTAGGCCAAGTGAGGGTTCATCAAGTAGTAGCACCCGTGGGTCCGACATCAGGGCCCGGCCAATTGCAAGTTGCTGACGTTCACCGCCACTTAGTGTGTCGGCTCGCATCTTGCGTCGCTGCGCAAGCACCGGGAATAAGTCAAAAACCTGCGCATGCGTTGAGTTGCGCTCTGCTTTGTCGCGCCAAAGGCCGCCAAGCCGTAGATTTTCTTCGACGGTTAACTCCGGAATGGTGGATCGGCCTTCGGGCACGAGAGAGACGCCAAGGCGGACAATATCTTCGGGTTTGCGGCCGGTGATTGTTACTCCGCCAACAGTTGCACCGCCGGATCCTGGCTTAACTAATCCGGACAAAGTGCGCATGAGCGTTGACTTGCCGGCCCCATTGGCTCCGATGACCGCGGTCACCTCGCCTTTTGGCACTTCGATGGAGACGCTGGAAAGGGCTTGGACGGCGCCGTAGTTTACTGACAGGTCGGTAATTGTGAGCATCAGGTTGCTCCATCTTCACCGAGATAAGCAGCCAGCACGGCGGGGTTTCGGCGGACTTCATCGGGAGTTCCGGCGGCAATTACCTTGCCGGCATCAAGAACCCAAATTAGGTCGCAGACTTCCATGACTAATTCCATGTGGTGTTCTACGAGTAGGACTGTGCGCTTAGGTACCCAACTTCGAATCAGGTCTGCCAACTCAGAAATATCTGCCGCGCTAATGCCACCTGCTGGCTCGTCTAGGAGTAGTACCTGTGGGTCACTAACTAGGGCTCGCGCGAGTGCGACGCGTTTTTGGATGGGGTAGGGAAGTTCACCGGGCAACCTATTAGCCGCGTCGGCGATATTGAGCTCACCGAGTACTGCCATGGATTGCGCACGCAATCGGTTCTGCTCCACATCTGTCCAAGGCATGGCTAGTGCCTGCGCGATGATCCCGCTACGCACCTGCGATGAGCCGCCGATCATGACATTTTCGAGTGCGCTCATGGTTGGGAAGAGTCCGACTCCCTGCAAAGTGCGGGCGATACCCTTCCTCGTCAGGTGATGGGGTTGCACATGCTTTTGCTTCTTACCATCAACCTTGAGATATCCGGAGTCGGCGGTGATGAATCCACTAATGACGTTGAAGACGGTCGTCTTGCCCGCGCCGTTGGGCCCGATGAGTCCAGTAACCGTGCCTTGGGGCACCCCGATGCTCACGCTATCGAGGATTTGCAGCCCGCTTAACTTGACGCTGATATCGACCATTTCCAAAATGGGATCGGTCAGCGGAAGAAAGTACTTCACCGGACCTCCCCCAATGAGACGAATCGCGTCACTTTACTCGTGAAGTCCGGGACCACGCACCTTATTCTCGAAGGCCTGACTAAATTGCTGATGGTTGACTAACTCGGTAGGCGCAGCACGCTTACGGCGAAATCTGCGTCAATGCGCCAGGGGCGTAGATCCCAGGTGGCGAAGCGGTGTTCAAGCGCGAATCCGGCACCGGCTAGGTGCTTATCGAATTCGTCCATGTCGTACCTATCAGTATGGAACCCAACAACAGCAAAGCCATCCGGCTTCAAATGCTGGGCAATGCGGGTGAGTACCCGCTGCTCGGTGCCCGAGGCGACAAAGGCGAGCACATTGCCGGCAATTACCGCGGCATCAAATGGCTCAATTTGGCCCTGGTTTGCAAGGTCAAGTTCACTAAGGTCAGAAATTAGCCAAGTTGGGCCGACGTGATCGGCAATGGCAGCGGCAATCAACTCAGGATCGACGTCGACGCCGACAACCTCGTGCCCGCATGCATGCAGCACGGCACCCACCCGACCGGGGCCACAGCCCGCATCCAAAATGCGCGAACCGCGCTCCACCATGGCATCGATCAGGCGGGCTTCGCCACCTAGGTCGGTACCTTCGGCGGCCAGCGCGCGCATGCGGTCGATGTACGACTGAGAGTGGTCAGCGTCAGTTTCGGTGAACCAGCGAGGCTCCTGTGTGGCTGCGCCCATGAACTTCGTTAATTCTTACGCGTGGAATACGTGAATGCGGCCAGCCCGAGTACGAGCGCCCCGGCCCCGGCCCCGATGTAGAGGATTTCACTCGGATCATTAACGTCAACCAAATAGCCGAGAAAAACCACCGCGATGATCGCGACTACAACACCAATTAGTTTGCTTTTCAAGTCATCGAGGGAACGGATTTCTAGCCAAGCAGGTAGCTGAACTGCACTGTCGACGAACAGCTCGTACAGCCCATACCCAATCACCAACAGCACTGTTGCTAGAAGCAAGGTATCCACGGCGGTCAAGATCCCAACTACGGATTGCTTGACAGTGACCGAGTGGTTGACGAGGTTGACAATCGAAACCCCAATTTCCCAGACCCCGAGGACCATCAAGACAAATGATCCGATGATGGTCCCAATTGCGGGCACCGCGACCACGTATCGGGACAGTTCAATGAGTCGGCGCATGGGCCAACGTTAGCCGTTGAGGCCCCGGGCGCCTGACCGGACTAGCATCATTGTCAGTTGCCGAATTTCGGTCCTACCTTGGAGCTGTGCGATATGTCAACGATCACTTCACCCGCCCTGGCTACCCACTGGCCGCCACATGACCCAGCCACCTGGCGAAGTGTGCCAACTAGTGCATCTTTGCCGGTCGACCCGGCTCGGGTGCAAGCGTTGCTTGATAGTGAGTGGGAGCGATTCGCCGCGACCACCGGTGGCTCAGCGGCTCACCATGCCCGCGCAACCGGGTCGTTGCCACTCGGGGTGCCGTCCTCATTCCAACACTGGGATCCGTATCCGATCGCGATCGAATCAGGCAAAGGTGCCTGGTTAAAGGATGTTGACGGACGACCACTACTCGACCTTTCAATGGGTTTTGGCGCCATGTTGGTTGGCCACCTAAACCCTGGCGTTGTTGCCGCCGTAACCCAGGCACTTGAAACAGGTACGTTGTTTGTTACCCCTTCACCTTCTGCCACCGAGGTTGCTGAGCGGTTCCAACGCCGGTTCGGCCTTGGCCTAGTGCGCTTCGCCAACTCAGGCACCGAGGCCACCATGTATGCCGTTCGTACTGCACGGGCCTACACCCACCGCCATGCAATTGTGAAGATCGAGGGCGGGTATCACGGCGGGTATGACGGGCTGGCTGTTTCCGTCAAACCTGCTGTTGCCGAAGCTGGCCCGGAAGGCTTCCCAACCCCGGTCGTGCCATTTGATGTTGAGGCCGGCACGGTTCACGTAGTGCCTTACAACAATCTTGAGCGACTTGTTGAAATCTTGAGCGCCCACGGTGACGAGATTGCAGCGGTGGTGATGGAGCCGGTGCTCGAAAATATTTCTATTGTGGTTCCAGACGCTGGGTATCTTGCCGGGGTTCGTGCGGCCTGTGACGCGCACGGTGTCCTGTTGGTTTTCGACGAGGTGAAGACCGGGCTCACTGCCGGTTACGGTGGGGCTTCGCAGCGTCTTGGAGTCACACCAGATTTAGTCTGCCTCGCAAAGAGCATTGGCGGCGGGTTACCGCTGGCGGCTTTTGGCGGTCGGGCGGAGGTGATGGCGGCGGTAACCGATGGCCGGATGCCGCACTTCGGCACTTATAACGGTAACCCGCTCGTAATGGCCGCTGCCGCTGCCGTAGATGATATTTGCACCGCGGAGGCCCTCGCTGCCGCCGAATTCGTGAATGAAGGTGCGCTGCGCGCCGTAGACGAAATTATTTTGCGCCACGAACTGCCGGCACATACCGTGGGCTTCGGCGTTAAGGGTGCGATCACTTGGTCAACGACCCCGGTACGCACCTACCGTGACTACAAGCGCACCGATTTTGGGGCCGCTGAACTGAGCTGGCTGTGGGGGGTTAACCGCGGTATTTTGACGCCTCCCGGCCTTGACGAGCAGTGGTTGGTTTCGCTCGCACATACCGCTGCAGACATGCAATTGATGGTTGATGGCTTTGACGAACTAGCGCAGGCTCTGCGGGCTTAAGAGCTGAAGGTGCATCGTGGTCAACCGTTTAAGTGATTCGACGAGTCCGTATCTACTTCAGCATGCCGACAACCCGGTTGACTGGTGGGAGTGGTCCGAAGCGGCGTTCGACGAGGCGCGTCGCCGCGACGTCCCAATTTTCCTGTCGATTGGCTATTCCGCTTGCCATTGGTGTCATGTCATGGCCCACGAATCATTTGAGGATCAGGCAATTGCCGACTACTTAAATGCGAACTTTGTTTCTATCAAGGTTGATCGTGAGGAGCGCCCGGATATCGATTCGGTTTATATGGGCGTCACGGTGGCGATGACCGGCCATGGCGGCTGGCCGATGACGGTGATCTTGGACCATGAAGCCCACCCGTTCTATGCGGGCACTTATTTTCCACCGACGCCGCGGCATGGGTTGCCCTCGTTCCCTCAGTTACTTTCGGCGGTTACTGATTCTTGGGCACAGCGACGCGATGAGGTATTGGCGGCGGGACAGCGCATCATCACCGCAATTAATGAACGAACTATGCCAATGCAAGACGACGGGCCACCCGATGCTGCAGACCTCCGTGCGGCAGTGGCAGCCACCGAGCGCGAATTCGATTCGGCGCACGGCGGATTTGGCGGTGCACCGAAGTTTCCGCCATCCATGCTCCTTGAATTCCTCCTGCGTGAGGCGGCACGAACTGATGACGCATTCGCCTTAGCGATGGCCGAAAGAACACTCTCGGCGATGGCGCGCGGTGGGCTCTTTGATCAACTAGGTGGCGGTTTTGCTCGTTACTCGGTGGACGCGAACTGGGTGGTGCCACATTTTGAAAAGATGCTTTATGACAATGCCCTCCTGCTGCGGGTTTATGCGCATTGGTGGCGCTTGACTGGATCGGCACTTGCTGAGCGGGTGGTACGTCAGACA
>WLHM01000072.1 GCA_009702725.1 Actinomycetota bacterium
CAACAGCAGCAAGGTCGCCGGAGAGTGCCGCGACGGCTGCCATCTGTGAAATATTTGCGACATTCGAAGTTGAATGTGACTGGAGGTTGGTAGCCGCCTTGATGACATCCTGCGGGCCGATCATCCACCCAACCCGCCAGCCTGTCATCGCATAGGTTTTTGCCACTCCGTTGATTATCACGCAGGTATCGGCCAACCCAGGTACGAGCACGGGCATAGACGAAAACTCGGCGTCGCCATAGACGAGGTGTTCGTAGATTTCATCGGTGATTACCCAGATTCCGTTGGCGAGTGCCCACTCGCCGATGACCTTAGTTTCGGCGGGGGAGTACACCGCGCCGGTTGGATTTGAGGGGGAGACAAAAACTAAAGCCTTAGTTCGAGCGGTGCGGGACGCCTCAAGCTGGGCGACCGTAGCTCGATATCCACTGGTCTCATCGGTCATCACTTCAACGGGCACCCCGCCGGCCAGCCGGATCGCCTCTGGGTAGGTGGTCCAGTACGGGGCGGGCAAGATGACCTCATCGCCTGGGTCAAGGAGCGCGGCAAAAGTGTTGTATAAAGCCTGCTTACCGCCGTTTGTGACCAGAATCTGTGCGGCAGTTATTGCGTAGCTCGAATCACGCATCGTCTTGGTGGCAATCGCCTCTTTGAGTTCCGGTAGGCCACCGGCTGGGGTGTACCGGTGCCACTTTGTTAGCCGGGCGGCGGCAATTGCCGCCTCCACGATGTATCCGGGGGTCGGGAAGTCAGGTTCGCCAGCTCCGAAGCCAATTACCGGCCGACCTGCGGCTTTAAGTGCCTTGGCTTTTGCATCCACGGCCAAAGTCGCTGACTCGGTTATGGCGGCGATGCGGCGGGAAACTCGTGCTTTGGGAGGCAAATTCATTGGCCCAGTATTTCAGCCGGCCGGCGCGGGGTTCGCCGGTGGTGCAGATCTAGGCGATCAGCGGGTTTTGCCGGTGACACCGGGCCGGATTGGACCCCTCCAAGGGTGGGCCCGTAGACTCTCGCACGCGGTTGGTCCGTTGGCGTCAGCCTGCCCACAGGTTGACACTCGGTCGGCCAAAGGGTCGTAGCTCAATTGGTAGAGCACCGGTCTCCAACACCGACGGTTGGGGGTTCAAGTCCCTCCGGCCCTGCGTAGAGGCACGAACGGCACGAAGAGCAAGACCAGCACGAAAAGCAAGGCCAGCATGAAAATCTGGATACGCAAGGCTTAGTTATTGGTTACGACGATATGAAGGCGAGCGATGACCGACACCGACGTCTCCCAAGGCCGCGAGAGCGGGGCGGGCGAGCATAAGCGTCCCGGATTCTTTGGGCGATTAGCGTTGTTTGTCCGCCAGGTCATCGTTGAACTTCGTAAGGTAATTTGGCCAACCCGTAAAGAACTCATTGCTTACACCACCGTTGTGATTGTGTTTGTGGTTCTCATCGCTGCCATCATCGCGGGCTTTGATTACGTATTCACCAATGTTGTCTTGTTCGTCTTTGGATAGCCAATACCTTCCCTGACCACCACCGAACGAGGAGATAGCCCACCGTGTCCGACCAGGACCAGCAACAGCCCGCACCTTCAGCGGATCCGTTTGCGATTGCTCAACTTGAGCCGCAGGACTCCGCTGAGACAAGTGCCGTGGAAGAACTCATCGAGGCAGTTGTTGCGGAAGTACTCATTGAAGAGTTGGTGGAAGAAGCGCTGATTGACGAAGTGCTTATTGACGAAGTGCTTATTGAAGAGGTGCTTATCGAGGAGGCGCTGATCGAAGAAGCGCTGGCCGAGGGTGACGAAGAAGTCGACCCCATCGCCGAGTTTCGCGAGCAGATGCGCCTAGCCCCAGGCGATTGGTATGTAATTCATTCGTATGCCGGATTTGAAAACAAGGTAAAGATGAACCTTGAGTCCCGCATCAACTCTCTGAGCATGGAGGATTACATCTTCCAGGTCGAGGTACCGATGGAGGAAGTCACCGAGATTAAGGGCGGTGTGCGCAAGCAAGTGCGGCGCAATAAGTTCCCCGGGTACGTGCTTGTGCGCCTGGACCTAACCGACGAGTCTTGGGGTGCTGTTCGACACACGCCCGGTGTAACCGGTTTTGTTGGCCATGGGCACCAGCCGTCACCGCTCTCGGTTGACGAAGTCACCGCGATCCTTGCCCCGGTACCGGAGAAGAAGGCCGGCGCTCCTGGTAGCGCAAATGCGGGTGGGCTGGCTGCTGCCGAAGCCATCTACGTTGACTTCTTGGTCGGCGACTCCGTCACCGTTGTTGATGGGCCATTTGCAACTTTGCACGCGACAATTTCAGAAATTAACATCGAAGGGCAAAAAGTCACGGGGCTGGTCGAGATTTTCGGTCGCGAAACCCCGGTAGAGCTCGCTTTCAGTCAAATAGACAAGAACTAACCGCCAACTCCCGGGGGCGCCGTCTCCGGGTCACCACAACGAAGGACCTGACACACCATGGCACCGAAGAAAAAGAAGGTCACCGGCCTCATCAAGCTACAGATTCAAGCCGGTCTGGCCAACCCTGCACCGCCTGTTGGACCAGCACTTGGTCAGCACGGCGTGAACATCATGGAGTTCTGCAAGGCCTATAACGCGGCCACGGAGAACCAGCGTGGCAATGTGATTCCCGTTGAGATCACGGTCTATGAAGACCGCACTTTCGATTTCACCCTCAAGACCCCACCGGCTTCAAGGTTGATCCTGAAGGCCGCGGGTCTCGAAAAAGGTTCGGGCAATCCTCCGAAGGTTAAGGCCGGCTCGATCACCAAGAACCAGGTGCGCGAGATTGCTGAAACCAAGATGCCTGATCTCAACGCCAATGACGTTGATGCCGCGATGAAGATCATCGAAGGCACCGCCCGTCAAATGGGTATCACCGTTACCGCATAGCAATTGAACCGCGTGGGAGGGCCAGCGTGGCCCGCCGACCACAACCTGCGAAGGAGCAGAGATGAAGCGCAGCAAGGCATATTTGAAGGCCGCAGAACTTATCGACCAGGACTCCCTGTATTCACCACTTACGGCAGTCCGAATCGTTAAGAAAGGTATTTCAACTAAGTTCGACCCGACCGTTGAGGTTGCGATGCGGCTTGGAGTTGATCCCCGCAAAGCAGACCAAATGGTTCGAGGCACCGTAAATCTTCCACATGGCACGGGTAAGACCGCTCGGGTCCTAGTTTTTGCCAACGGTGAAAAAGCAGATGAAGCCCGCGCTGCTGGTGCTGACTTTGTCGGCTCTGATGAACTCATCGCCAAAGTTGCTGGAGGCTGGACAGATTTCGACGCCGCGGTTGCCACCCCCGATCTGATGGGCAAGGTCGGAACCCTAGGTAAGGTACTCGGCCCCCGGGGCTTGATGCCTAACCCGAAGACTGGCACCGTCACCATGGATGTCGCGAAAGCGGTTGATGACATCAAGGGCGGCAAGATCGAGATGCGCATCGATAAGCACGCCAACATGCAATTCCCGATTGGCAAGGCATCTTTCACCGAGCAGCAGCTGGTGGAGAACTACGCCGCAGCCTTAGAGGAAATCCTGCGACTGAAGCCGTCTGCCGCCAAAGGCCGATACATCAAGAAAGCCACTATGTCGGCCACAATGGGCCCGGGTGTCCAGGTTGACCCTAACCGGGTCAAGAACCTAACAACAGAGGATGAAATCTAGGATTTGCCAATGATGGGTCAGGTCCCCTAACCTGCCCCTACCAAAGACCGCTGGTCGCGCCAGCCCCGGAACCCCGGGGATGGCGTCGAAGGCCCCGCTCAAGCGGGCGGCCCGCGCAGGATTACGAAGCTCGGCCGCATGTTGCGGTTCCCAGCCCCGTGCGCCTGCGCCGGGGCGCTTTACTTGATGGGACCGCAACGAAAGGAGCCCCATGGCCCGGCCGACAAAGGTGACTACCGTCGCCGATCTCGCCGACCACTTCCGCACTTCGAGTGCGACTGTGCTCACCGAATACCGCGGACTCACCGTCGCGCAGCTCAAGGAATTGCGCCGCTCTCTCGGTGACACCGTGACATATGCAGTAGTGAAGAACACCCTGACCAAGATTGCTGCAAAGGATGCCGGTGTTACCGGTATCGATGATCTCTTGAGCGGCCCAAGCGCTATTGCCTTCATTAGGGGTGACGCGGTTGATGCAGCCAAGGGAATTCGCAATTTTGCGAAAGCCAACCCGGCTTTGATCATCAAGGGCGGGGTGATGGATGGCGTAATTCTAAGTGCGCAGGAAATCGTCCGGCTCGCTGATCTTGAGTCGCGCGAGGTGCTGCTGGCCAAGATGGCATACGCCATGAAAGCGAAGCAGTCGCAGGCCGCAGCGTTGTTCGCGGCGCCGTTGGCGAAGACAGCTAGGGCACTTGGTGCACTCCAGACCAAGCTAGCCGCCGGTGCCCCGGTACCTGAAGCCCCCGTAGTTGAGTCTCCGGTAGCTGAGTCTCCGGTAGCTGAAGGCGTGAGCGAAGAGGTTGTTGCTGAAGAAGTTGAAGTTGTCGAGGCTGTTGAGGCCAACGAGGAAGTTATTGCTGAAGTAGTTACCGAGGAAATCCCCGAGGGCTAAAGCCCACCACCACCCGGCCCTTAGGGGTAATACCCCACCGGAAAACCGAAAGGACGCCACCATGGCGAAGATGAGCACCGATCAACTGCTTGATGCCTTCAAGGAGATGACCCTCCTCGAGCTTTCTGAGTTCGTGAAGGTTTTCGAAGATACCTTCGATGTGACCGCTGCAGCCCCCGTGGCTGTTGCGGTTGCTGCACCTGCTGGCGGCGGCGACGCCGGCGGCGCTGCTGACCAAGACGAGTTTGATGTCATCCTCGAAGCTGCGGGCGAGAACAAGATTCCTGTCATCAAGGAGGTGCGCACTCTCACCAACCTAGGACTCAAGGAGGCCAAGGATCTGGTTGAAGCCGCACCAAAAGCAGTGCTGGAGAAGGTCACCAAGGAGGCCGCCGATAAGGCGAAGGCCGTTCTTGAGGCCGCTGGCGCCACCGTTTCAGTCAAGTAGTTTTCAAGCGGCCCCGGCCGCGTTAAAAGAGGCGCTCCTTCGGGGGCGCCTCTTTTAACGCGGGGTCGATCTATGGCGCGGTCTAAATTGGGTGGCCGATCGCCACCAAAAACCTGACAAATCGGACACCAAGGTTGCGTTCTGGTCACATTAGTTGCGGGGCTACTTGACTCTGGGGCTTTCGACCGTCACCATTTGGACGTAAGTAACTTCCGCACCGAGCTCGTTTCACGATGACGTACTCAGGGCAGGCCGGCTAAGGGCTAATAAGCCATCGCTGTCGCCGCCGGGCCACCTGGGCACCTCGAGGGGAAACGAATGTCGAGGGGGGGTTAGACAGCGGTTTGCCCCAGGGGTATACTGCTGCTTTGCGCTGCCATCCTTTCGACCCAATGCCTGGACCGTCATTTGACAGTTCAGGCTAACTGTCATGGACGAACGCGTAAGTTCCAGCCCGATACCACTAGCAGCGCCCTCGGAAGGACCCAATCTTGGCCGCCACGCGCACTTCAGAAGTCACTCCACTTTCCCCCGGGCTTCGCCGGGCTTCGTTCGCCAAGATCCGTGAGCCGCTCGCGGTTCCAGATCTCCTCGCATTGCAGACAGCTAGCTTCCACTGGCTGCTCGGGCGCCCCGAGTGGCAAGAGCGGGTAGCTGCAGCGATTGCCGCGGGCAATACCGAGATCCCGCAGGCGTCAGGTCTGACTGAGATCTTCGAAGAGATTAGCCCGATTGAAGATTTCGCCGGAATGATGTCGCTGTCTTTTCGCGATCATCGCTTCGAGCCGTCCAAGTACACCGTTGACCAGTGCCGCGAGAAGGATTTCACCTACTCCGCACCGTTGTTCGTAACCGCAGAATTTATGAACAACGAGACCGGCGAAATTAAGTCGCAGACCGTGTTCATGGGTGACTTCCCGCTGATGACCGACAAGGGCACGTTCATCATCAACGGCACCGAACGCGTGGTTGTCTCGCAGTTGGTGCGTTCGCCAGGGGCCTACTTCGAGCGTTCAGTTGATAAGACCACCGACAAAGATGTCTACATCGCCAAGTTGATCCCGAGCCGCGGTGCATGGCTTGAATTCGAGATCGATAAGAAGGATCTGGTGGCGGTTCGCGTTGACCGCAAGCGCAAGCAGCCGGTCAGCGTTTTACTCAAGGCTCTTGGTATGACAACTGAGCAAATAGTTGAGCGATTCGGCCAGTACGAGACTTTCATGGCCACCTTGGACAAAGACCATATTGCTACTCAAGAAGACGCACTCCTAGATATTTACCGCAAGTTGCGTCCAGGCGAACCACCCACGGTTGAAAACGCCAAGAACCTACTCGATAATTTCTACTTCAATCCAAAGCGCTATGACCTCGCAAAGGTTGGTCGCTACAAGATCAACAAGAAGCTTGGTCTTGATCTGCCGTTGACCCAAAGTGTCCTAACCCTTGAAGACATCGTGGCAACTGTTGAGTACATCGTGCGTTTACATGCTGGTTTGACCACCATGGAAGGCCCACGGGGCGA
>WLHM01000073.1 GCA_009702725.1 Actinomycetota bacterium
GCGCGTGCGGGCCTCGGGTCGGCGCATCAAAATGATCTACACCATTCCCTCGTTCCATAATCCAGCCGGAGTATCACAAGGCGCCCAGCGCCGACTTGAAATTTTGGCCATCGCGCAGCAGGCGCGGATCCTAGTTCTTGAAGACGACCCATACGGCTTGCTCGGCTTTGACGGTGAGGTGCCGCGTGCGATGCGCGCTGACGACGCCGATGGGGTCATCTATCTAGGCTCATTCTCAAAGACAATCGCTTCTGGACTTCGTGTTGGTTGGGCCGTTGCACCGCACGGGGTGCGCGAGAAATTGGTGCTGGCTGCCGAATCCGCAGTGCTATGCCCTTCAAACTTCGCGCAACTAACTATCTCGGAGTATCTGGCAACTCAACCTTGGCGCCAACAAATAAAAGTTTTTCGTGAGCTTTATCGGGAGCGCCGCGATGCACTTCTTGATTCACTGCAGGCGATGATGCCCGAAGGCACCACCTGGACTATCCCCGCAGGCGGTTTTTATTCTTGGTTGACATTGCCAAATGGCTTGGACGCAACGGCTATGCTCCCTCGAGCCATTGCAGCACTTGTCGCCTACGTTCCCGGCACCGGCTTTTATGTTGATGGTCAAGGCCGACAGAATTTGCGGCTCTCCTACTGCTACCCAGAACCCGATCGAATTCGCGAAGGTGTGCGCAGGCTGGCAGCGGTCGTTGAAGGTGAGCTTGAGTTGGCAAATACTTTCGGTACCACCAGTGGTCTACATGCCGCTGAAGGTTCATCGGTGCCAGCACCGGATCTGCGGTAAAGGGTATGCAGGTTGTAGTTCTCGCCGGTGGTCTTTCGCCTGAACGTGACGTTTCGCTGCGTTCAGGTCGCCGAATTGCCAAAGCCCTTCGGGCGGCTACTGACTTTGAAGTAATTGAGTCCGATCTTGATGCAACCTTGCTTGCGAGGCTGCGCGCGCAGGCCCCAGATTGTGTAATCCCCGTTCTTCATGGTGCTGCTGGTGAAGATGGAGCCCTGCGAGATGTGTTGCAATCGTTGAACATCCCATTCGTGGGTTCAATCGCTGCCGCCTGCCGGCTCGCCTTTGATAAGCCGGTGGCAAAGACACTGCTAAGTAATGCTGGAGTTAACACCCCCGCCGCAGTTGCGCTGCCGCATTCAACTTTTCGCGAGCTTGGCGCAAGTGAGGTGCTCGCTGCCGTGCTTGATTCCGTTGGCCTGCCTTTGATTGTGAAGCCAACAAAGGGTGGTTCGGCACTTGGTGCTGCCTTAGTTCACGAGGCTGCGCAATTCCCCGCTGCGATGGTCGGTTCATTCGCCTACAGTGACGTCGCCTTGATGGAGAGTTGGGTCCAAGGAGTTGAGGTTGCAGTTTCGGTGCTCGAAACCCCGACCGGGCCAAAAGCTTTACCCCTGGCTGAGGTGGTGCCGCTGAGTGAGATTTACGATTACACTGCCCGATATACCGCTGGTACTACTGAGTTTTTCGTGCCGGCAAGGCTTTCGGCTGAAGTCGCCCAGCGCTGTGCTGATGTTGCACTTACTGCCCATAAGGTCCTCGGCCTACGCGACTGGTCGCGCACCGATCTCATAGTTGATGCAGCTGGCACTCCGTGGTTCCTCGAGGTAAATGTCGCCCCCGGCATGACCGAGACGTCTTTGTTCCCGCAGTCCCTCGCTGCCGCTGAATTATCACTGGGTGAGATCACAGCCCAACTCGTGAACACGGCTATCGAACGCGGCTAATACGCCGCAGTGTTGAAAGTCATGTTTAGTGAGTCACAACTTTCAAACAGCCACGAGGCAAGTACCGACGATAACTATCAAAAGAGCGACCTGATCTGACCTGGCCATCTTCTCTTTAAGGAAGATAAGGGCCAAGAGTGCGACGACTATTGGGTCGAGGGATCCGAGCACCGAGACTACGCCGAGGTTCCCCTCGTTGGCTGCTGTGAAGAAAGCTAGGTTCGCCAGAGCTAGGGCAACTCCGGCACCCGCGATTGGAGCGATGCTTCGTCGCGTCAAACCACCCCAGGACCGGTGAACCACGGCTACGACTACAAAAGTGAACAAAATCTGCGGCATCATTGACATCAACAGCGAACCGGCAACATTGACCCGTGAGCCAATGTCAACCACGACCGTGGCCAGCCCCCAAAATAATGCAGCGCCACCTGCTAAGACGATCGCAATTACTGAGTTGGTCTCACCGGGCTTAACCTTCATATTGGGCACATAGAAGGCGATAAGCCCGGCGACCGTAACCCCGATGCCGATAACAGATAGCCGTGAAAGTTCCTCGCCCATCAAGTACGAATAACCAAGTGGTACCAAGATGCTAGCTGCAGCTACACCGGTGACAACGCCCATTTTCCCGCGCGCAAAAGCCTTGAGTGCGAGGATGGTTGCGATGAGATTGAAAGAGCCCCCGAGTAGTCCAGGGAGAACATCACTCTTGTCCAGCATCAAGTCGTGGCGAAATACCCCGTTAAGGAGATACGTGATGGTTGTTGCGGTCGCGCTCACGAGAATGATGCCGTAGACCTTCACTCGTCCGCGGTATCGGCCGATTCCGAATTCCCAGATGCCATATAGGACGGCGCTGGACAAGGCGAGAAGTACGTACACTCGTGTCGCCTTCCGTGGAAAGAAAATCAGACGACACCATCACAGCACTTAAAAGGGGTTGGCTGCAAGGGTTGTGCAGGTATTAGCTGCAACTAATAAAGTTCGCCACCGATCAGCGGCGGTCAATCAGGTCAGCGATCCGCCGCAAGTCATCACCATCAGCGCACTCAATAACAATCTTGCCTCGTGCCGCGTTCTTCATGAACCCATCAAGTTGCACCCTGGTATCAAGTTGGTCAGCGATCCGTTGCTGCACATCATTTACTAAGTCAGCCATTGCCGTTTCACGACTCTTAGGTGTGCGTGTTCGTTTCGTGCGTTCGCGGCCATCGGCTGCCCCGACAAGAATGAGTTCTTCTACCGATCGCACACTTAAGCCTTCGGCCACGATGCGCTTTGCCATTTCTTCCATTGACTGCTCATCTTCAAGTGATAACAAAGCGCGAGCGTGGCCTGCGCTAAGTACACCGGCCGCAACTCTGCGCTGCACATCAGGCGGTAACCTCAATAACCGCAACGTATTTGAGACTTGCGGGCGCGAGCGACCAATACGTTTAGCTAATTCTTCTTGGGTGCATCCGAAGTCAGCAAGCATCTGTGAATAAGCCGCGGCTTCTTCCAAAGCATTTAGATCCGCTCGGTGTAAGTTTTCTAGCAGTGCATCGCGAAGTAACGCATCGTCTTCGGTATCGCGGATGATGGCAGGGATCGCAGTCAGTCCAGCTTCACGGCAGGCACGCAAGCGCCGTTCACCGGCAACAAGTTCAAACCCACTACCTGCCCGGCGCACCACAACGGGTTGCAGTAGGCCAATCTCTTTTATTGAGTAAACAAGTTCAGCCAGTGCTTCTTCTTCGAACACCGCGCGCGGTTGGCGAGGGTTTGGGACTATCGAATCCAAAGGGAGTTCGGCATAGACAGCTGCGGGGCCGGCGGGCACGCCCGATTCAGCCGTTTCAGTTGGGGGGTTCGCGTTGTTCTTGGTCTTAGAAGTAACTCGAGGGGTGGTATCGGTTGGAATGAGGGCGCCTAAACCTTTGCCGAGGCCGCGTTTGGTTTGGTTACTCATTGGCACTACCTACCCAAATTATGGTGGAGAACCGGCCACTTTTAGTCCGTTTAATCATATTATGTACCTTTATTCCTGTGGATAACTCTGGGGATATCACTTGATGGCCGCGAACTCTAGGGCGGCTTCTCGATAACACAGCGCCCCAGCTGAGGAGGGGTCGTAGGTGAGGACGGTTTGGGAGTATGACGGTGCTTCAGAAAGTCGAACTGATCTGGGTATGACTGTTGATAGCACCCTGGTGCCAAAGTGATTGCGCACCTCATCGGCAACCTGAGAGGCCAACCTGGTGCGGCCGTCATACATCGTCAACAAAATCGCACTGACTTCAAGTTCGGGATTCAAGCTCGCCCGGACCATCTCGATCGTGCGCAGTAGCTGGGATAAACCTTCCAGGGCGTAGTACTCACATTGGATTGGTAACAACACCTCTTCGGCCGCAACTAATCCATTTAGGGTAAGTAGGCCAAGGGAGGGTGGGCAATCAATGAGAATGAAGTCCAATGCCTTGCCCCCGGCCAGCCCAGTGCCCAGGTAGGTGCCGATGGCCCGGGATAAGGCAAACTCTCGCTCTTCAGCATTGACCAGTTCAATCTCGGCCCCGGCCAGATCAACGGTAGCCGGCACCCCGAAAAGCCCCGGAATATCAGGGCAGGGTGCAATCGCAGCGGCTAATACTGCCTCCCCGCTTAGCACCTCGTAGATACTCAGCACGCCCTCAGCGTGAGAAATCCCGAGCGCGGTTGAGGCATTGCCTTGTGGGTCTAGGTCAATTACTAAAACTTGAAAACCGGCTTGGGCTAGGGCGGCGGCCATATTTACGGTAGTCGTGGTTTTACCCACGCCGCCTTTTTGATTGGCGACAGTGATGATTCGCGTCACTCTGGCCAGCCAAGGCCACTGGGTTTAGAAGTGGTTTCACGTGAAACATCATCCGTGCTCGGGGCTTCAGGCCAACCCAACCCAGACGTCAGGGAATCAACCTTCTTGTTTTCTGGGGTTTGTGGGGGCATGGCTTTCATTGTGCCGCACGTCGAGTAGCCAGCACCAAGGTGGTCACCGGATCCACGACCCCCTGTCCGCAGACATCAATTCGAAGATCCATGATCCCTAACGCTGCAGCCACTGGCGTGGCCTCCGCTAGCTCACTGGAAACGGAACTGCCTTTAAGTGCCACAAGGGATCCACCTGAGCGCAACAGCGGGACCGTCCAACCCAAGAGTCTGGCAAGAGGTGCCACCGCCCTGGCGGTCACTACATCCACCCCAACCCAATCCCCTTGCTTGGCTAGATCCTCGGCTCGAACTCGGGTAACTGTGACCTGCTCCTCTAGGCCCAACTCCGAAACCACGGTTGTCAAGAAATTGGCGCGTCGTAAGAGTGGCTCAATAAGCACCAGTTTTAGGTCTGTTCTAGCTAGGGCCCAGACCAAGCCAGGTAGCCCAGCACCGGACCCAACATCAGCTACCAGTGCCCCTGGGGGAATTAGGTTCTCATTTGGGTCGGCTACCACGGCACAGTTCAATAGGTGGCGCGACCAAATCCGCGGTACTTCCCTGGGCCCTATTAATCCCTGCTCAACCCCGGTGCTAGCCAAGATTTCAGCGAACGCAACTAACCCGGGGTAAGCCGGTTGGAGCCATTGGGGGAGAGATTCAGTGGGTGAATGTTCCACGTGAAACGTCGGTTAACTGGTCCGAATGACGACGCAGCGCTTAGGGTCTTCACCCTCGGACTCGCTACTGAACCCGGCATCGGCGACCGCATCATGAACTACTTTACGTTCAAATGCAGTCATCGGGGCCATCTTCACTGCCTCGCCGGTGCTACGTGCTTCCTCGATCGCAATCTTCGCTTCTTCGACCAAGGCCGCCCGGCGAGCTGCACGGTGCCCGCCAATATCGAGCATCAACCGTGATCGTTCGCCGGTCTCTCTCGCTGCGGCCAACCGGGTCAACTCTTGAAGTGCATCAAGTACGTCACCGCCATCACCAACAAGCAGGTGAAGATCTCCGGCCTTAACTTCAACTACCGAGACCATCGCCCTGTTGCCTTCTACATCGATATCAATATCCCCATCAAGGTCGGTGATATCAAGTAGAGCCTCTAGGTAATCAGCCGCCGCATCGCCTTCACTTTCCAATAGCCGCTGGCCCGATAGTTTGCCTTCACCTTCTTCGGGAGTGGCCTCGTTTTCGGCATCAACAACGGCTTCAATTTCTTCTAAAACGGTCTCTGTGTCATCGCTCATAGTCATCTCCTACTGCTTATTTTTGCGCTTGCTGCGCGAGGCTTTTTTAGGTTGGACCCGCGGGGTGGTGTTTTCCGACACTGCGTCGGGATCCTCAATCGATTCAATTGCTGGAGCCTTAGCTCTGGCCTTAGCCGCCTTACGAGCCTCCTTGGCCTCAAAAGCTGGCGTGCCCGGCTGGGGGCTATTGCGAATCACGTAGAACTGTTGCCCCATTGACCAAAGGTTGGTAGTGAACCAGTAAATAAGAACACCGATAGGGAAGTTGATACCACCGATTGCGAACATTAAAGGAAACACGTAAAGCATAATCTTCTGCTGCTTCACCATCGGGTTATCAGGCGCGCTGTTCTTCACGATCAATTGACGCTGAGTTAAGAAGGTGGTTGTCGTCATCAAGATGATAAGAATGAAAGCGACAATTCGCGTGTAGATCGGCATGAAACCATCAGCTGCTACTTCATCGGCGCCCATGAATGTGCCGTACAACGGTGCACCAAAAATAGACGCCTCTCGTGCTTGCAGAAGAAGGTCTTGGTACTGCGGCCACTTAAATACCCCTTCGGGCACATTCATGGCGATACCCTGCAAAACCC
>WLHM01000074.1 GCA_009702725.1 Actinomycetota bacterium
AGGAGAGACCCACTCGCCATCAGGTCGCCTATCATGGCTGCTCTTCCAAGAGTGGCTCTATCAGGGCGCGGAGGGATGACTCACTTACCGTGCCGAGCGCTCGCGCTGCCACTTTGCCCTGTCTGTCAATGATCAGGGTCGACGGAATCGCTTGCGGTGGCAACGTGTCGCGGAACAACAATTGCAATTGCCCGTCGGTATCGATGAGACTGGGATACGTCACCTTGAACCGATTGACAAATGCCTCGGCGGATTTCGGTGAGTCACGGGTATTAAGCCCGATGAATTGCACATTTTCGCCGGCAAACTTCAGCCAGGCAGCTTCAAGCGCCGGGGCTTCGGCTCGACATGGTGCACACCATGACGCCCAAACATTTAGTAAGACCACCTGACCCTTAACCATGCCCAGGTCAAAGGTGCCGCCATCAAGGGTGGTGCCTTTAATAGCCGGTGCCGGTTGGCGAGCCGCTACGGGCAAAACCACTATCGAACCGTCACCGGCCACGAAACCGGAATCAGCTCCAGCAGGTGACGCCGGCTCGCTACCACCGCATGCGGTGATTAGGCATAGCGCACTCCCGGCGATGAGCACCGATAAGCATCGGCGAGTGCTGCGGTGCATCATGGCGGCTATGCGCCGGCTACCTTGCTGGCCTTGGCCAGGAGGTCACGTGACGGCTCGGTATAGGTGATGGCCACTAGGTCGTCATTTTCATAAGTCAATGACGTGAGTGAGGCAAGTGTGCACTGCCGGCTACGCGGGTCATGCCAAAGCCGGCGGTCTTCAGCGGCTAGGCGCGCCACCCAAATAGGTAACTGATGGCTGACCAAGACTGCTTCGTGGCCGCGAACTTGGTCACGTGCCGCATGCACCGCAGCTGTCATACGCGAGGCCACTTCGTCATATGGCTCACCCCAGGATGGGCGAAATGGGTTCCAGAGGTGGCGCCATGTCTTTGGCTGCTTCAGCACTCCGTCACCGACGCTTACCCGCTGACCCTCAAAGATATTGTCGGCTTCAATCAGCAACGGATCTGTTTGAATAGTTAATCCGTGCTTTGCCGCAATAGGCTGAGCGGTTTGCTGAGCCCGCTCCATCGGCGATGCGATCACAGCAGTTACGTCATTTTCGGCCAAGGCCGCTGCCGCCCGAGTTGCCATAACTTGCCCAAGTTCAGACAGGACATAACCTGGAAGGCGCCCGTAAAGGACACCTTCTGGGTTGTAAACCTCGCCATGCCGGAGCAGATGTACAACCGTTCGCTCATCGCCACTCATGCGAGCCACTCTAAGTTACGTGACTTTGCGGCGCGCGGCGGTGCGTCGCCGACTCGGGCGCCAACTGCCCTCACCGGATTCGAGAGCTGCTTCACGTAGTACCTCTCCATGAGCCGCAACCGCCTCGACCAACCCGTGCAGGGTGCTGGTGCCCGCGAGTACGTCAACGCGAAGTCCGTGCTCCTCAGCAGTCTTGGCGGTCTGCGGGCCAATGCACGCCACGATTGTGGTGTGGTGTGGCTTGCCCGCGATGCCAACGAGGTTGCGCACCGTGCTGCTGGAGGTAAACAAGACGGCGTCGAAGCCACCGGTTTTGATGGCTTCGCGCACCTCAGCGGGCGGTGGTGCAGCCCGCACGGTGCGATAAGCCGTGATGTCTTCGACCTCCCAGCCAAGTTCAGCCAAACCAGCAGCCAAAGTGTCGGTTGCGATATCGGCTCGGGGCAGGAAGACCCGGTTGATTGGATCGGTTAACGAGTCGTATATCGGCCAGTCTTCAAGTAATGCCCTGGTTGACTGGTCGCCGACCGGGACTAAGTCCGGGCGTACGCCGAATTCAATCAGCGAGGCCACCGTGCTGTCGCCAACCGCCGCCACTTTCAGGCCCGCGAACGACCGCGCATCAAGGCCGTACTCATCTAGTTTTTCACGGATAGCTCGTACCGCGTTTACCGAGGTAAACCCAATCCACTCGTATCGACCAGAAACAAGACCATGGATTGCCCGGTCAATCTGCTGCGGTGTCCGTGGCGGCTCGACCGAAATCGTCGGCACTTCCATGGGTACGGCTCCATGCCCGCGCAGTAGTGACATGATCGAACCGGTGGTGTCTTGGGTACGTGGGATTAGCACGCGCCAGCCGAAAAGTGACTTGACTTCGAACCAATCCAATTTCTCGCGCTGTGCCACAACATCACCAACGACGACAATGCCAACGCCAGTGAGTTTCATCAACTTTGAAATACTGCCTACCTCAGACAAGGTACTGGCAATTGTTCGCTGATCAACCGTGGTGCCTCTGCGGGTTACCGCGATATGAGTCTGTGGGTCGGCACCAGCCTGCACCAGCATCGCTGCAATTTCAGCAACTTTGTCTGCGCCATTGAGCACCACAAGAGTGATGCGCGGGTTGACGAGGTCAGCCCAATCCAAGTCATCATCGTTAGCGTCGACCACTCGAAATTGCCGAGTGCGACCACCGGTTAACCCAAATCCGGCGTATGCCGGTATTCCGGTAACTTCGCTGACACCGGGGGCGACCTCAAACGGAACCTTAGCTTTACGCAGGGCCGCCGCCTCATGAAGTAGCGTCCCGTCAACTACCGGGTCGCCAGCGATGAGCCGGACGGTGCGCTTACCGTCTCGCGCAGCATTAACAATCAGTTTCGCCCGCTCTACCTGATCCAGGTGCGCACCTTCTTCATCAACCGCAATGATGACTTCGGCGCCGGCATTTGCGTGGGCGTTGGCTATGTCAATAGCTTCTGAATCGACAATGACGACTTCAGCATCGCGCAGAAGTGCCGCCGAGCGAAGCGTCAGCAACTCCGGATCACCCGGGCCAGCCGCAACAAGCGCAACCGAACCGAGGCTCACTTTTTTGCGGGCCTTGGTAGTCGTATTCACAATGTCTCCTGGGCTGGTGCTGATTGGCTCATTTAGAGTTTCTGGATTTTTGGGCTTGGTCATGCGTTCATAGCCTCCGGCTCATAGCCACGGCGTTGCTCGTGGAATGCAAGAATCTGCAGTTCAACCGCGAGATCAACCTTACGTACTTCAACTCCGTTGGGGACCTCAAGAACCACCGGCGCAAAATTCAAGATGCTGCGAATCCCGGAGGCCACGAGTCGGTCACAAACCCCTTGGGCGCAATCTGCCGGAGTGGCAATCACCCCGATTTGGGCTTTGGTCGCGCCCACGATGGTCTCGAGTTCGACAAGGGGGCGAACTGTCAAAGCTACGAGATTGTCGAGCTCACTGGCCGCAATGCATTCGCCTACTACATCCGGATGGTTATCGACGAGGCCCACGATGGCGAAACCACGTGAAGTAAATCCCCGATAGGAAATCAATGCTCGACCCAAATTGCCAACACCCACGATCACGACGCCCCAAGGTTGCGCGGAGCCCAACTCGCGGCTGATGTGGTAGGTCAGGTAAGAGACGTCGTAACCAACCCCACGGGTTCCGTACGAGCCCAAATAGGAGAGGTCTTTGCGAAATTTAGCTGAGCTCACCCCGCATTTGGCGGCTAATGCCTCAGATGAAACAGTCTGCACCCCGGCCTCACTAAGGGAGACCAACACCCGGTGGTAAACCGGCAGCCGGGCTACCGTGGCATCCGGAATGCCACGACCGGCCTCACGGGGGCGGCCTTTGCCGAGGTAGATTGACACGTTGCTCCTGCTGGGAAGCCCCGCCGCATTCGACGAGGTGTCCTAAGGGTAGGGATTAGTTCCCGACTTCACAAAGTTGAGCGGACACTCATGTCCGATTATCGGGATAGAGCCCTGCGTAGCTTCTCGGGATCCACTCTCCAGAAATCATGGATCTCCCCATCAATGAGCAGCACCGGGATCTTCTCCCAATAAGAATCAAAGAGGGCCACATCCTCTAGGACTGACAATTCATCCCAGGTCGCACCGGTCTCCGAGCACACCTGCTCAACGATTGCCCGGGCCTCATCACATAGATGACAGCCCGGCTTTCCGACAATTGTGACGTTCATGAATGATCAAGTGCGCGCTCGTCACTCATCTCCATAAACCTCACGAAGTCGGCCTTTAGCCACCCTGCCGGTTGCCGAGTGTGGCAGCGCATCTACAACTCGAATCACCGATGGACACTTAAAGCGCGCCAACCGCTCGGAGCAGTACGAAGCAATATCTGCTATCGAAAGTGCCCTACCCGGCACTGCAACTACAAGCGCAGTAACTGCCTCACCTGTCACATCATCAGGCACTCCGATCACGGCAACTTCAGCTACCGCATCCATCGAATCAATGGCAACTTCGATTTCTCGTGGATAAACATTGAACCCGTTAACCAAAATCACTTCGCGTCGGCGATCAACAATATGCAGGTCACCATCCGCGTCGAAGAATGCGATGTCACCGGAACGGAACCAACCGTCAGCGTCAGACCCGCCTACCCCATCAGGCCAATAGCCACTAAAAACCGATGAGCCTCGTACCCACATCTCACCCGGGTCACCTTCTTCGGCGTCAGTCCCAGAGTCAGAACCTTCATCATGCACCAAACGCACCTGCACCCCCGGCAATGGACGACCGACTGATCCGGGCTTGGGCACGCCCGTGACCAAAGTTGTCGCGACAACCGGCGCGGTTTCGGTCATACCGTAACCTTCAAAGATTTGATGGCCGGTAGCCGCAGCGAACTCTTCGAAGACTCGGAGTGGCAACGGCGAACCACCGCAGGTGAACAGTCGAACACCAGCAAGGGCTTCGCGGGCGCCGGGTATCTGACACCAAGCTTGATACATCCCGGGTACACCAGCCACTGTAGTGACCCCGTGCTTGGTGATGACCTCAAGGCTACCGACCGGATCAAAGCGATCTAGTACTACGCAAGTTGCCCCAACCGATGCCGCTAAGCCAAGTGCGGCATTGAGCCCATAAACGTGAAACATTGGCAGTACGAGCAGTACTACATCACTGTGCTGCACCGCCGGTGGAGCCTGCAGTGACCTAATCATCTCAACATTCGCACGTAGTGCACCATGAGTGAGCATTGCCCCCTTAGGGCGTCCACTGGTGCCTGCGGTGAAAAGCAGGAGTGCGAGTGCATTTGTAGGGGTGACTTGCTCGGCGAGTACCAGTTGTGTACCTGTTTCCAGGATTTCAAGCCAGGGTTTGCTTCCTAAGACGATTACCTCGCAGGCCGCTAGTGAGGTCGTTGCCGCGTTTGCAGTAGCCGCCGTGCCTTCGGCTACAAGCAAGAGGCGCGCACCAGAATCAGCTATTAGTAGGGCGATCTCCGGCGCCGTGTAGGCGGGGTTGAGCGGTACGGCAACAAGGCCGGCGCGCAAAATACCGAAATATGCAACGACAAAATCAGCTGAGTTACCAAGAAGAAGAGCTACCCGTTCACCCGCATGCAACCCGCGCTGTATTAGACCGCACGCGAATGCATCAATCTGCGCATCGAGTTCTGCCCAAGTTAAAATTCGATCTGAATCAATGACGGCAACTTGCGTTGGGTAATTGCGTGCCGAATTTCGGACAAATTCCGCCACGTTGGAGTTCGGTGTCATCCCACTCTCTCCCTCCAGGCCTGTGCAGGAGCCGCTCCCCTAGGTACGCTCAGCCTATGACGGCACCCGATCCGCCTGCAGCGCCCACGACCCAAGATGGCCACCTCGATGTGCTCTCGGCCTATCGCCGGGCCGGCGAAGCTTCGGCGAAAGCAGGAAAGGAGTCGTCTAGCCCGCACGGGCAGGCTCACAGCGCCGCATTCTTCGATCTCGATAACACGATCATCCGCGGGGCGAGCGTGTTCCATATTGCAGTCGGCTTAGCTAAGCGCAAATATTTCACGATGCCGGAGATCGCTGGCTTTGCTGTCAAGCAAGTAAAGTTTGTAGTGAGCGGGTCCGAAGATCTAGAAGATATAGCATCGGTGACCGAGGCAGCGCTCTCGTTCGTGCAAGGAAGAAGTGTTGAAGAACTAAATGCCTTCGGAGAAGCGATCTTTGACGAGACGATGGTTGACAAACTCATCCCCGGATCCCTGGCGTTAGCCCAGGCCCATCTTGATGCCGGGCAGCAAGTCTGGCTCGTAACCGCGACCCCGGTTGAACTTGCAACTATGGTGGCGCGCCGCTTAGGTCTTACCGGTGCCCTTGGCACGGTCTCAGAAGTCAAAAACGGGGTATACACCGGCCGGCTAAACGGGCCCCCGCTGCACGGCCTGGCAAAAGCTGAAGCCGTCAGATCTCTCGCAGCCCGCGAAGGCCTAGACCTCAGCGCCTGCTCCGCATACTCGGATTCATCAAATGACATTCCAATGCTTTCAGCCGTGGGCAATCCTGTCGCGGTTAATCCTGACTCAACCCTGCGGGCACATGCTCGCGAAAACAAATGGGTGATACGGGATTTTCGCCGGCGCGCGCAGATCAAGGAGTACTCAGCACCAGGTTTGTCAGTGGCGGGTGGCATTGCGTTCGGCTTGGCCATCGGTTACGCAATAGGCCGGCGCAAGCGCTAGCCGAACACCGAAGTG
>WLHM01000075.1 GCA_009702725.1 Actinomycetota bacterium
CATTGGAAGGGTTTTGATAGCAGTGTTCCGGCGGCCCTGGCTGCATACCCGGTGCCTTTAACCGCGGTGGACGCTGTGATGCCGCCCAATCCTGGAGCCACAATATGGCCGGCGGTTGCTAGGCCAGCTGTGGCTGCTTGCGTGCCGAGGCCTAAGGCGGAGACCGCTGCTGCAGTTTTCAAATTGCCCTTAAGTAGGTCTTCTTCACCATCTGCGCCCGTGATTGTTTCGCCAGTTTTTTTGAGCGCTTGGCCTGGCAATGCGGCCATCTGCATTGCTTTTGTCATGCCGCTGGTTTCTGGGCGCGCCTCATTAAGCTTCTCAGACTCGTCCATTGTGCCCTCGTATGTTGCTCGATGCCCTCCATCTTGAACTGCATCGCCAAGCCTCTTTGCGGCGAGCGCCTTAACAACGGCAGACTTAAACATGCCCTTCTTATTTTTACGGGCAACCATTCGTTGCATATCTGCAGCTACGTAGTCTTTACGAGCTTCGCCCGCCACGTCGGTTGGTTTTTCGCCGGCAGCTTCCTTGGCCATCCACGCACCGGCTTGAATGCCAACGCCTAAGTGTTTGGCAACCTGGCCTGGATCAACACCCAACATGGCCTCGGAGAGACTGGGCATGACCCCACCGCCGAGCGCTTTAGATGCAGAGTTCGCACCGCCGATCCCGGTTGCCGAGCCGCTGACGATATTTGCGGCTGTCCCGGTGATGCTGCCGGCGGTGTGGCCGCTCACTTTGTTGAAGGCATTGTCACCGCGTAGGCCGGCCCCGAAACCAGAAAGGGCATCGGTGAATCCGGATTTTTTGGGCGGTACTTTTTCGGCGGGCTGGCTTGCTGGCCCTTGGACGTTGTTCTGGGGAGATACGTTCGCGGCTTCCGGAGCAGCTGTTGCTTCAGGTTCGGGGGCCGATGGTGTGGGAGATGCACCGAACATCAGCGGGTCTGGATTGAGCAGCGGGTCGATATCGGTGGATTGGGATGTTATGCGTTTAGCAACCGAGGGGCGACTGGTTGAAACTTGTGGTGCTGGCGAGGCAACGGCGGCCGGCTCGGTCAGTGGGCGCGACGTACTGACGGCTGCGGCTTGGGTCGGCGCCTTCGCGGCTTCGTCCCGGGCGGCCAACCGACGGCGATCGGCTTCTTGTTCGGCCTTCGGGTGGAGGATATGAATCATGCTCATGGCGGTTACTCCTTGCTAAGACTTATCTTCTGCTTTGCTCATGCGGCGGTTGAGGATTATTCCGAAAAGAAGTGAGAGCAGACCAAGAGCGAGAAGAACGGTAATGAACCCTGGGATTGAGATGATCGTGGTCTCGGTGCCATTTCGGGTAACCGAGAAAGTAAATTGCACACTTTGGGCGCCGGTGCTGGCCGGGTTTGCCGGGCACATGGAGACTCCGCAATTGACAAGCACCTGCCAGATCGTCAAGCACACGTAGCTGAAGAGCCAGCCAATGACCGTGAAGGTTGCGACGCGCGCCGGGCCGCCGTGGTGCAGTAAACCTTCGTCATCTGTTTCATAGGAGGAGGTCCAAAGCAAAATGAATGCGCAAGCGAGAATTCCGGCAATGCAGATACCCAAAGCCCAGTAATAAAGTGGAATACCCATGACGATGTCATTTGGGTCAAGTACCAAGGTGCCTTCAGCGCTACTTATTGCTTGCATCCCGGAGGCGGCAGAACCAACGAGCGCTGCAATGATCGTGATTGCGTAGTGCTTGGGAGAAAGGCCCATTAGTAAATTCATGATGGGGCCAATTGCCATGCCGACGAGAGCTGATCGTTCAACAATACAAAGTGCACAGGGCGGCTGCCCGTAACCAAATTGCTGCACCAATGAGCCGGTAACCACCGTGATGATTACCAGCACGGCAATGATGTTCAGCCACCTAGCGGCGCCCACAGCCGGAGTTGGTTCTGAGCCTTGGCTTGAGTCGGCAGAACTTGAAGAGCCTGAGGCGCCGCCCGGTCCTTTTGGCATAGAACTTGGCATTTTCGGCGCAGAACTTGGCTTCTTGGGGAGAGCAGACTTCTCCTTGCTCATCATCCCTTGGAGGCCGCTCACGCGATGCCCTCAATCTCAGTCATGATTCCCTAGTTCCAGAGGACAAATAGTGTCGAAACCCCTAGGGTCGCCAAAGCGGCCGGTGCCACCAAGCGTGACCTGAAGGCGGCGGCAACTATTACCCCGGCCCACAGAATGAACATGATTACCACGTGAATATGATAGCGAAGGGCAGAGGCCCCCGCGATCCACTATCCAGCAATATTGGCGAAGCACCCCGGTAAGTGCAGTTGGGGAAGGGGAAGGGCATGAAATACCGTGCTATCTGACCTTGATGCTGCCCTGAAGAACTACCTTCAAAATGAGACTATTCCGGGCCAAAGCGTCCAAGTCGCACTGGACCCCCCGACCAAGGATTGGGCAGCCCGTCGCACCGGGGCGGTCCTGAACCTCTTTTTGGCCGATATCCGTGAGGATGTGGATCGGCGCGACGTCAATTTGCGTGAGATCACCAATGACCAAGGGGTGGTCGTCGCCCGTCAACAGGCTAACCGGTTCTACCTAGTTACTTACCTGTTGACGGCCTGGACTTCAACCCCAGAGGATGACCACCGGCTACTGGGTTTGGCCCTGGTGGCGATGCTGCGCCAGGATTATTTGCCATTTGAATATGTGACCGGTGACCTATCAGTATTAGTTGGGGCGGGTTTTCCGCTCACCACCCGGGTGGGTCTGCGGGCGATGAATGAGCGCACCTATTCAGAAATGATGACCGCGGTGGGAGCTGAATATCGGCCACCTCTTTCTATCATCATTTCGATGCCGGTACAGACCGGCACGCCCGAAGCAGCTGGGCCCCCGCAAACAGTTCCCCCTGTTGTCAGTATCGGAGATACCCGATCTGGTGCCTCGACGACCGCACAAGGTCCGGATCCAGAGGATCCCGCTGCCGGCTATCGAACTCGAACTCGACCCACAAGTGATGTCAGTGCTCCGGTAAAGCCGTAAGTGGTTGCCGTGAACGCTGAAGGAAACTTGGAGCAGGAGAATTCATACGCGATGCGTCGCGTACTTGACGTTCTAGCTGAACGCATTGCAATGATCATTGAATTTGAGCGAGCTGACGATGACGTCTCAGATCATCAACGAGGTCATTACTTTCCACCACACCTAGTAACTCGTGATGCTCGCAAAGGCGCGCCGCAAAGCTTTAAGGACGTCATACCCTTTGCCGATTTACCGGAGAGATTGATTCACTTAGCTAAGAGTGCTGATCTGCTTGATATTGATTTAGGCATCCTTTTGACGGCAATGTCGGTGAACTTGCAGCAGCGCTTTGAGCATTTCTTTATTGTCCTCAACAATGAAGTTGATACTCGTGGGCCGAACGTCGCAACTGCAATTCGCCTTGCTGGGTATGACCCAGACAGCGCCGAGGCGCGAAGTCGACTCCGCCCTGATCGGCCGCTTCTAGCTCTTGGTCTCATTGAAATCACAAACTCCAAAAGGTCCTTACTAACCCAAGTGTTGACCGTGCCCGAACGCGTGGTTGCACATTTACTTGGTGACGATGAGTTCGCGCCAGGCACAAGTTCTATCGCTTCGTTCATGGGTTCACCACTACTCCCGGAGGAGTTGCTTCCGAAGCTTCCGGATGATTTGGAACTACCTGTTATTTTTCGGGCAGGTTCAGGCACCGCGGGGCGTGAACAGGCTTACGCCCTCGCCTATCGAAAGTCAGGCAAGGCCCCGTTGCTTATTGACGGATTAGGTTTAAGTCGAGTTGAGGATGTCTGTTCGTTACAGATCCGCGAGTGTGTTCGCGAGGCGGCACTTGCTGGTAGTCCGATAGTTCTAGATGTTCGGCACGCTGACACCGGGATGTCGGTTAGCGAAATCGCGCGGCTATTTGGAACTCTCTCGGTTGCCTTCATCATCCTCATTGAAGCCAAGGCGCATGTCGAGCTCTGGCATGGTTCGACCGTAGATCTGCCGCTGCCGACCGCGGGTGTGCGTCGCAGTTGGTGGGAGCACCTAGGTGATGGGACCGAGCGAACCGCGGCCGCAGATGCTGCTATTCACGTTGACCCCCAGGAGTTGCACGCGCACCTAACCAATGGGGGCCCACTCGCCCCAAGAGCGATCGAAAGCGGAACCTTGACCCAGGCTGTCGACCCGGAGTTCACCCTTGAGGATCTGGTGGCCTCACCCCGAGTGACCGAAGCCCTGCGTGAGCTTCGGGATCGGGTCAGGCACCGCACCGTGGTTCTTGATGAATGGCGAATGCGGCCCGGTGGTGGCCGCGGCCGCGGGGTTACCGCCCTATTCTCGGGCCCCTCGGGCACCGGGAAAACGATGGCCGCTGAAGCCTTGGCCGGCGAGCTCGGGGTACCGCTATTTCGGGTCAATTTGGCCAGCGTGGTCGATAAATACATAGGTGAGACCGAAAAGAAGCTGGATCGGGTCTTTACCTCGGTCGAAGATGTCGATGGGGTACTCCTTTTTGATGAGGCGGACGCCCTATTTAGTAAGCGTTCAGGGGTTTCTGATGCCCGAGACCGGTACGCCAACCTAGAAGTGGCCTATCTCCTGCAGCGGATGGAGTCCTTTGACGGGCTCGCCGTCTTGACCACGAACCTGCGGGCTAACCTCGATGAGGCCCTAATCCGGCGCCTGGACGCTGCGATTGATTTCCCGGAGCCCCAGGCCGAAGAAAGATATCTCCTGTGGCTGGCGTGTCTTAAGGGGAACATGGGGCGGGTGGGGCAGAATCACGTCCAACGGTTATCAGTGCTTCCCCTGACCGGCGGGTCTATTCGGGCGGCATCGGTGTCCGCCGCTTACTTGGCTGCCGCTCAAGGGGAACTTCTTGGCCCCGCACATCTCCTCCGCGGCGTGCAGCAGGAGTGGAGCAAGCAAGGTCGGCTTTCCTTCCCCACGACCGAGTTTGAAGAGAGCTTCACGGAGGCTGCACATGACGAACCTGATAAACGAATTTGATGCCCTTGGGCAAAACAAATATGTGACTCAGGGCAAGACCGCTGCAACGAACATGCGCCATAAGGGCGGAAGCGCCAGCGATGACCAAATCGGCGACGATGTAGAAGATATTCAATTTGATACCACGATGGATCCGCAGATCGATCCTGATCGCGTTGATCCTCCAATTGACCCTTCCAGCGCCTCGCTCGCTACCCGCCCGCTTATCTGGATGTCGGACGCGTTAACAGACGTAGTCCCCGGGCAATCTGTCCGAATAAAGGTAAGCGTGCGAAATGTCGGAACTATTGTTGAGACTTACGATTTAAGTGTTTTGGGTCCGGCCCGCACCTGGGTGTCAGTCGCACCATCTGAGATATCGCTTTTCCCGGGCGACGAAGGCACAGCTGTTGTCACCATTAAGCCACCGCGAAGCCCAAATATGCTCGCCGGTAGGTATGAGGTGGCCATCAAAGCTACTTCACAGGTCTTGTGGGCCGAAAGGGCTGTCGCGGAATTCAGCGTGACCGTTGCGCCTTACCATCAATTTAAGGCAGTTATTGCGCGCAGCACCTTGGAGCTTAAAACTAAGACATCGACTTACCTTCAAATTGTCAATGAAGGAAACTCTTCGACGAAGTTTTCTGTTGACGTAACAGACCCCGATGGCGTCTTTGAGGGCACATTAGATGCCCCCACCTATGTATTAGATCCTGGACAACCAGCCTGGCTAAAAGTGGAAGTTACGTGTCCGGTTCACATTATTGGTAAGCAAGTACATGGGGCCGTATTCGCCCACGTCAACCAAGTACTTGACCTGGTTACTAATACGCCGGTGATCGGGTCAAAGCCCTTTGTCCAGCGCGTAGCAGTCACGCAAAAACCACTCCTTCGTTTCAGGCTCGGCTGGTTCGGACGGATACTAATCATCTTCCTCCTCCTCGCTTTGGTCGCTGCATTCATCCTCTCTCGGTTTTTCAGCACAGCGCCCACGTCAAGCGCAGGGGCTCCTGCGTACCCAACTAACTTCGCCGCAGTAATGAGCGGAAACACTAGTGTCGTTCTCACTTGGGACCCGGTAGCTGGGGCCACTGGTTACCACATCTATGCGGTGGGTGAAGCCGGGAGTTCTGCCTCCCCTTCTGCGGCTCCGACTACCGCACCAGCACCCGCGACTACCGCACCAGCACCCGCGACAACTGCACCAGCACCCGCGACAACTGCACCAGCCCCGGCAACAACAGCACCAGCACCCGCGACAACAGCACCAGCCCCGGCAACAACCGCTCCGGTGAACTATGTGCAACCTGCCGCTGCCACCAACCGGACGAAGGCTGTGATCTTGTCAAGTACGTACGCATTGGACTCATCGGTTTTCGTGTTTGAGCCACAATCCAAAAACGGGAAGAATTCTAAGAATAACGCAAAGAAGCGAAGTCAAAAGTTCCAAGAAATTGCAGCTCGACTACCTATGGTCGCACCACAAGGTGGATCGGTATCGTCCGCGTCCGCGTCACCGAGTGTATC
>WLHM01000076.1 GCA_009702725.1 Actinomycetota bacterium
AAACGGCGGCGGCTGGCCAGATAGGCGATATTTCCGCCTTGAGTGCGGCAAGCCTTGCTGATGGCCGCACGGTCGGCGATGCTATTGCTGAATTGGCTGGTGTTATCGGCGAAAAGATAGAGCTGGGCAAAGTTGTAGTCCTCACGCCACCGGTGGCTTTATATCTGCACCGGCGAGCCTCTGACTTACCTCCGCAGGTTGGCGTGCTTGTTGCGTATACCGGTGACGAAGAAGCAGCACGTGGTGCTGCAATGCAGGTCGCTGCTATGCGGCCGCAGTTCGTGACACGCGAAGAGGTGCCGGCAGACGTCGTCGAAAATGAGCGCCGAATCGCTGAGGCAACCGCCAAAGAAGAAGGCAAGCCCGAAGCCGCACTTTCAAAGATCGTCGAAGGCCGGGTCAACGGGTTTTACAAAGACACCGTGCTACTTGAGCAACCCAGCGTCGTTGATAACAAGAGGTCGGTGGCTCAGGTACTTGATGATGCCAAGACAACTGTCACGGCGTTTGCTCGCTTTGAGGCTGGTCAGTCCTAGATTCAAGGAGTTTCGACGCAATCGGGCGGGAGGATCAAGTAGATGGCTCCAACAAGTAACCCGGGTGCGGTCCAACCGTCCCTTGACGGCACCATTGAGATCTGGCCCGGTGCACCTGTGGGCGGCTGGTCTCGAGTGCTTTTGAAGCTCTCGGGTGAGGCCTTTGCCGGATCGGGTGCACTCGGTGTTGACCCCGATGTGGTTTCGTCAATTGCGCGCCAGATTGCTGATGTAGTTCGCGGGGGTACTCAAGTCGCGGTTGTCATCGGCGGAGGTAACTATTTTCGCGGGGCCCAATTGTCAGAACGCGGTATGGATAGGGCGCGCGCTGACTACATGGGCATGCTCGGAACGGTGATGAATTGCCTAGCCCTGCAAGATTTCTGTGAAAAGCAGGGTATCGAGACACGAGTGCAAACCGCGATCGCAATGGGTCAGGTCGCTGAGCCTTATGTGCCAAGGCGCGCAATTCGACATCTCGAGAAGGGCCGAGTTGTTATCTTCGGTGCCGGATTAGGGCAGCCCTATTTTTCGACCGATACCACCGCAGCCCAGCGGGCGCTCGAGGTTGGGGCTGAAGTTGTTCTTATGGCGAAGGGAGTCGATGGTATTTATGATGATGATCCCCGAACCAATCCGAAAGCTACCAGGTTTAAAACATTGACTCCGGCTGAAGTTCTAAATAGAAACCTCAAAGTTGCTGATGCAACTGCAATCAGCCTGTGTCAGGACAACAACCTGCCAATAGTGGTTTTCAACCTCTTAGTTGAAGGCAATATTGCCCGCGCTGTTCGCGGCGAAACCATCGGTACTTTAGTCTCTGCGGCAATTTGATGTACAAAATACCGAATACTATTAATGGGCAAAGGAGTGCACCGTGAGTGAGCAAATTGACCTGATACTTCTTGAGGCCGAGGAGAAGATGGACAAAGCCATTGCCGTGGCGCGCGAGGACTTCTCGACGATTCGCACCGGGCGAGCCACCCCTGCCATGTTCAACAAGATCGTGGTGGATTATTACGACGCAATGACCCCACTGAATCAGCTCGCCTCATTTCAGACTCCCGAAGCCCGCATGATACTCATCTTGCCGTATGACAAGGGCGCCTTCGGAGCGATCGAGAAGGCACTGCGTGACAGTGATCTGGGGATCAACCCGTCAAATGATGGCAACCTGATCAGAGTGGTGCTACCGCAACTTACCGAAGAGCGCCGCCGTGAATACATAAAGGCCGCAAGAAATAAAGCAGAGGATGCGCGGATCTCCGTGCGCAATATTCGCCGTCACGCTAAAGATGCACTCGACAAGATGCAAAAGGAAGGCGAGGCCGGCGAAGACGATGTGCGCCGGGCCGAGAAGCAGCTTGATGATGCCACCCATAAGCAGGTTGAGCATATTGACGAAGTCTTGAAGCACAAAGAAGCAGAACTGCTAGAGGTCTAATCTTGAGCGACAAGCAGGCAGATCCGAAGAAGAAGAAATCCCGAGCTGGGCGCAATCTGCCTGCTGCAATCGGGTCTGCACTTGCGCTCGCAGCGGTGGTGCTGGTGAGCCTATTTACGATCAAGTGGCTTTTCGGCATCGTGGTGATAACCACCATCGTGGTGGCGGTTCGTGAATTCGTCCTGGCATTCGGGAAGCGAGATATTCATATTGCTCGCACGCCACTTTTTTTGGCCGCCGTATTGCTTCCAGGTGCCGCATATCTCTGGGGCCCACTGGCGCAACTGTTTATTTTTGGCTTAACGGTTCTTGCCGTAATGTTCTGGCGGATCCGTCGCGGTACCGATGGGTATGTGCGCGATGTAACTGCAAGTATCTTCGTCGCTGCCTATCTCCCGTTCATGGCAGCCTTCCTGATGCTGACCCTGGCCGCTGATAACGGCGCACAGCGAGTCTTAGTGTTTATTTTGCTGACGGTTTCCAACGATATTGGTGGCTACGCGGCAGGAGTCTTCTTCGGTAAGCACCCGATCGCGGCGCAGATTAGCCCAAAGAAGTCTTGGGAGGGTTTCGCTGGCTCGGTATTGGTTCAAGGTGCTGTTGGTGCTGCAAGTTTCGTGTGGCTACTTGAAGCGACCTGGTGGCAAGGGGTGATTGCCGGAATCGTCTTGGCCATCACCGCAACCGCGGGCGACTTTGCTGAAAGTGCAATTAAGCGTGACCTCGGTCTCAAGGATATGGGGAACTTTTTGCCAGGGCATGGAGGCATGATGGACCGGCTTGATTCACTGATTCCAAATGCTTTCACCTCGTGGGCGCTCTTTGCTTTATTCCTCGGCACCGGTCTGGCAGCCAGCTGATGTCAGAATCCAAGCCGGCGATGCGCCCGGGTGAGTTGCTCTTCGAAGCTCCAAGGCGCGGAAAACCGCCTCGACACCTGATGGATTTATCCCCTGAGCAACGTCGTGCTGCGTTTGCTGAATTGGGCTTACCTGCTTTTAGGGCCGACCAAGTATCGCGACACTGGCTAGGGCGTTTGTCAGATGACCCGGATAGCTGGACCGACTTGCCAAGTGAGATGCGGCAACAGGTCGCGAAAATGTTTCTGCCCGAGTTACTGAATCCGGTTCGAGTTGTTGACTGTGATGGCGGCACGACGGTCAAATCGGTTTGGCGGCTGCACGACGGGGCGCTGGTCGAATCCGTGCTAATGCGCTACCCGGAGCGCGTCACAATGTGCATTTCGTCGCAGGCCGGTTGCGGCATGAACTGCCCATTTTGCGCAACCGGGCAAGCCGGACTCACCCGCAATCTGTCAACTGCTGAGATCGTCGAGCAGGTACTCGCGGGGTCTCGCTCCTTGGACCGCGGCCAGATAGCGGGAGGGCCGGGGCGCGTATCAAACGTGGTGTTCATGGGTATGGGCGAACCAATGGCAAACTACGGCGCGGTCGTTGAATCAGTTCGGAGATTAATTTCACCGGCTCCTTCAGGTTTAGGTTTGAGCGCACGAGGCATCACGGTTTCTACGGTGGGTTTGGTCCCGCGGATGAAAGATCTCGCCACCGAAGGTCTACCTGTCACGTTGGCACTTTCACTGCACGCACCCGATGACGAATTGCGCAACACGCTGGTGCCGGTCAATACCCGGTGGCCGGTGGCGGAGGTGCTGAACGCTGCTTGGGAGTACGCCGATCGAACCCATCGGCGGATCAGCATTGAGTATGCCCTTATCCGTGACATTAATGATCAAGCCTGGCGGGCCGAACTCCTGGCCGATTTATTGGTGGGCCACTTGGTACACGTAAACCTGATTCCATTGAATCCGACTCCGGGCTCAATTTGGACGGCCTCCCGCCCGGCCGATGAGGAGACTTTTGTCCGAATCCTGCGAGACCGCGGCCTGGCTGTTACCGTGCGGGGCACTAGGGGTCGTGAAATTGACGGTGCGTGCGGCCAATTGGCCGCCGCCACAACTTAATCGACACAACTTCCTACAAGTTCGTGATCTGGATCAAATCTGCCACAATTGGGAGATGACGATGATACCTAGCGAAAATGCTGACCCCATTCCTTCATTCTCCGAGGACCTAAATACCTGGGAAAAATTCAAAGTCATCGTTCAATCAATCCTTCGGACTTTGCTTGGGATCATATTCATTGCTGCGATAGTCGCATTTGTTCCAAATAGTGTCGATGGAGCAATCTGGATCCCGTTTGGGGCCATCATCTTGGTATTGGTTATTTATATTTGGTACTTCCGGCTGCAGTTGCGACGCATTCATAAATCCAAGTACCCGAATATTCAGGCTGGTGAGGCACTGATTTTAGTGGCCACCATGTTCTTGGCGATTTTCGCGGTGACCTATGACCTAATGTCGCAGGCGAATCCGGATTCATTCACCGAAGTACTTACGCGGTTCTCCGCGTTTTATTTCGCAGTTACGGTATTGGCAACGGTTGGGTTCGGTGATATTACCCCAGTTACAACTGCGGCGAGGTCAGTGGCAATGCTGCAAATGGCCATAGATATTGCGTTTATCGCGGTTGCTGTAAAAATTGTAAGTGGTGCGGCATCAAGTGCGATTCAACAGCGAAACCCAAAGAGTGGTGCGACAGATAAGTAGCAGCAGTACAATGTAAATTCGGTCATCGGGGGGCGACAATGGTTTATTACCACGAGGTTCGCCAGCGGTGTGACTCCGATCCGGTTGAGTTTTGGCGCCAGGCCGCAAAACAAATTGAGTGGATTAATTCACCTACGGAGATTCTTGACGAAACGCAGGCGCCGCTGTACCGCTGGTATCCAGATGGGGTCCTGAACACCTGTGCGAATGCCCTTGACCGGCATGTTGCATCCGGTCGCGGTGAGCAGATTGCCATCTACTATGACAGCCCACTAACTGGTAGCAAACGAGCTATCACCTATCGCGAACTACTCGACCAGGTTTCCCATTTTTCCGGTGGCCTTGCCAGTCTCGGGGTGCATAAGGGCGACCGGGTGCTGATCTACATGCCGATGGTTCCTGAAGCCGCGATTGCGATGCTCGCCTGTGCCAGATTAGGTGCGGTGCACTCGGTGGTTTTTGGCGGGTTTGCGGCGGCAGAACTTGCGGCCAGAATTGACGATGCCGAACCGGTCGTAATTGTGAGTGCGTCATGCGGGATTGAGCCAAGTCGGATTGTCGAATATCAACCTATTGTCGATTCGGCAATCCACCTAGCGAAACATAAACCCACCGCGGTTGTCGTATTGCAGCGCCCGCAGGCACCTGCCGTTTTAGGGGAGCGCGAAGTCGAGTGGCATGACCTACTCGCTACTGCCACTAGGCATGATCCAGTACCTGTGCAGGCTACCGACCCCCTTTACATTCTCTACACCTCTGGCACCACCGGTAAACCCAAAGGTGTGGTTCGTGACAATGGCGGACACGCGGTAGCGATGGCTTGGTCATTTCGTAATGTCTATGGAATGGGACAGGGCGATGTTTGGTGGGCGGCATCTGATATCGGTTGGGTGGTCGGTCACTCGTACATCGTGTATGCGCCACTGATTTGCGGCGCGACCACGGTGATGTACGAAGGCAAGCCGGTCGGAACCCCTGATGCGGGGGCATTTTGGCGGGTAATAGCGGAGTATCGAGTAAATGGTCTTTTTGTAGCTCCAACCGCGATTCGGGCTATTCGCAAGGAAGATTCGGCTGCGGTGCTCCTAAAGGAGTACGACGTAACGTCATTACGCACTCTTTTTATGGCTGGGGAACGCCTTGACCCGAGTACCTTCGAGTGGGCCAGCGAGCATCTTCATATCCCGGTTGTCGACAACTGGTGGCAAACTGAAAGCGGTTGGCCTATTGCATCTAACCTGCAGGGCTTGGATCCGATGCCGATAAAGCCAGGTTCACCTAGTGTCATTGTCCCTGGCTATGACGTGAAGATCTTTGACGGCGAAGGCAGGGAGCAGCCCGCAGGAGCCGAAGGTGCAATTGTCATCAAACTCCCAATGCCGCCTGGCACCCTGCCGACTTTGTGGGGCGATGATCAGCGCTTTATTGATTCTTATCTGAATACATTCCCTGGTTACTACACCACCGGTGATAGCGGATATTTCGATGACGAGAAATACCTTTATGTAATGGGGCGGACCGATGATGTGATAAACGTTGCCGGGCACCGGCTCTCAACCGGTTCGCTGGAGGCAGTCGTTGCAGCCAATGAGATGGTTGCTGAATGCGCGGTCATCGGCGTCTTTGATGAGATAAAAGGCCAAATTCCGCGGGCCTTTGTGGTGCTAAAAGCCGGAGTCGAAGTTGATCCGAAAGCGCTACGCATGACAATTGTCGACGCGGTCCGCGATGAGATCGGTCCGGTTGCTGCGCTGAAGGAAGTTGTAATTGTTCCAGCCCTACCCAAAACTCGGTCGGGAAAAATGTTGCGTGCCACGATGCGGGGTATCGCTGATGGGCGCGAGG
>WLHM01000077.1 GCA_009702725.1 Actinomycetota bacterium
CACCCTTGAAGTCGATACCTCGGGGCGCATTACTAAGACTTTGGAAGAGAAGCCGGCGATCGCTGGCGATTACATTGTCTCCACAATCGATGCCCGACTGCAGTACGTGGTTGAACAACAACTAGTTGCAGCAGTTCAAAGGGCTCAAGCCCAAGGTTATCCGGGCGACTCCGGTGCCGCCGTGGTTGTCGATGTGCGCAATGGGCATATCTTGGCTATGGCTAGTTATCCAACTTATGACCCATCAATTTGGGTCGGCGGCGTTACCGCGAAGCAATACCAAGACCTGATGGATAGTGATGCTTTGTCATCCAACGCAATCCAAGGTCTATTCGCCCCGGGATCAACTTATAAGGTGATTAGCACGGCTGCCGCTGCGCGCGAGGGCTTTAGTCTTTACAGCAAGTATCAGTGCCCTAATCAGGTGAAACTAGGTACGCAAACGTTCCGCAACTTCGAATCTGCGGGTTATGGCCCGATAACTTTGAAACGGGCAATTGAGGTTTCGTGTAACACGGTCTTCTATGGCATCGCGGACAAAATGTGGACCGATGCTGGTGGCAATGATGCCGACAGAAATTCGGCCGACCCGATTGCTGAAACCGCAAAGATGTTCGGGCTAAATTCGAAAACAGGGATCGACTTACCCGGCGAGGCCACGGGTCGGGTATCGAGTCGCACCTTCAAAGTAGCCAACTGGGAACAAAAGCGTGACACCTGGTGTGCTAACGCCATTTCGGGTTATCCTGAGACCCGTAAAACCAACCCCAAGCAAGCCGATTACTTCACCGCACTTGACCGTGAAAACTGCGCGGATGGGTTCCGGTGGCGCGAAGGTGATGCCTTGAACGCGGCAATTGGTCAAGGAGACACAGCGGTTACCCCGCTGCAGATGGCGATGGCCTACTCGGCAATTGCCAACGGCGGCACCCTGTATCAACCGCAGATGGTTAAGGCGATCATTGGTGCGGATGGTCGGGTGGTTGATGAGATCGCCCCGGTCGTAACCGATCGCGTTGATGTTTCGCGAACCGCGATTAGTTTCATCACGTCAGCATTGAGGGGCGTAACGACCGACGGCTCAGGCGAGACACCCTTTGCGGGATTCCCGCTGAATCAAATCCCGATTGCTTCCAAAACCGGTTCGGCTCAGGTCACCGGCAATAAGGTTTCGACGTCTTGGTTCGCGTCCTTCGCCCCGGCCAACAAGCCTAGATATGCAGTGGTCATGATGGTGACTCAAGGTGGCACCGGCTCCAAGACATCTGGCCCAAGTGTGCGCAAGATTTATGAAGAGCTTTTCGGCGTGACCGGCACTTCTGTTAATCCAGCTCAAAGCGTCTTGATCGGTGGCGCTCCATTAAAGAGGTTGCCTTCGGTGCGTCCAGACGGCACCCCGGTTGCACCGCGAGGCAAGATGTCAGGGTTGAGTTCGGCAAGCGGAGGGGGCGGCTGATGAGTACGTTCTCGGCTACCGACTCAATTTCAAGACCACCGTCGGCGCAGCGTTCGCGCGGGAGCGCCTATTGGCGTGATTTGGACTGGGTTTTACTGGTTGCGGCGGTTGGTCTCACAATTTTTGGTTCGGTGCTGGTGTGGTCTGCCAGCCGTGCCGATATGGCATCAGCAAATGACCCTCAATCATATTTGAAGCGCCACCTAATAAATGTGGTGATCGCAATGGTCTTGGGGTTCTTCGCATCGCGACTTGACTACCGCTGGCTGCGGGCGTACACGCCGCTTATTTACATCGGTTCGGTGTTACTGCTGCTGGTTGTTTTCATTCCGGGGTTAGGTACCTCAATCGCCGGTGCCCGAGCTTGGATCGATTTACCGGGCGGGTTCACTATTCAGCCATCAGAGTTCGCCAAGATCGCGATCATCATCATGATGGCAGCGATTCTCGCCGAGAAGCGAGATTTCGAAAGCGAGCCACATGATCGTGATGTGCTCATATCAGTCGGTGTCGCGGCGCTACCAATCCTAATTATCTTGGTGCAGAACGACACCGGAACCGTGCTGATCTTGGGATCGGTAGCGCTTTCAATCATCGCTGTGTCAGGTGCGCGGCGGCGCTGGGTTATCGGTTTGATTGGCGGCGCGATTATCGGCATCTTGCTCGCCGTGCAATTAGGTCTGTTGCAGTCATATCAAGTTTCCAGACTTACTTCATTCCTGAACCCCGCGGGCGAGCCAGGAGGGGCGACCTATAACTCCACCCAAGCCCGTATTGCTGTTGGGGGCGGCGGCTGGACTGGTTACGGCCTTTTTGAGGGCCCGCAGACCCAAGGTAGATTCGTGCCGGTTAACGAGAGTGATTTCATTTTCACCGTCGTTGGTGAAGAACTCGGCTTCGCCGGATCGGTAGTCTTGATCCTTTTGATTTGCGTGATTTTGTGGCGAGCCATTCGCGTCGCTCAGAAAGCCGATGACCTCTACGGACGCCTGATTGCCACGGGAGTCATTGCATGGTTGGCATTTCAAACTTTCGAGAACATTGGCATGACATTGGGCATCATGCCGATTACCGGTATCCCGCTGCCATTGGTATCGGCGGGTGGTACCTCGATGATGTCGACTTGGATCGCCATCGGACTCCTTGAAAATGTGCGCCTGCACTCAGCTCGAACCTCACTAGTTTAATGACGTTAACCAGTCAATAAAGCATGAATGAAGTGTGCGAAAGGCTTGCGGCAGTACTGGCAACACCGGGGCGCAATGCAGGATACGTAGTCGGCGGGTAGCCTTGCGCCCATGACGGTTTCAGATCTAGTTAGACGAGGGGTCTCTGTTTTCGACCAGCTCGAGGTGCTCCTACCCCTGGTCAACAAGCCGATCCAGTACGTCGGTGGTGAACTTAATGCCACCCTGAAAGATTGGGACGCCGTTCAGGTGCGCTGGGTGCTTATGTACCCGGATGCCTACGAGGTCGGTGCACCGAATCAAGGCGTGCAAATTCTGTACGAAGTAATTAATGAGCGCGATGATGCACTTGCCGAGCGCACATATGCGATTTGGCCAGATCTCGAGGCGCTGATGCGCGAGGCCAATGTGCCGCAATTCACGGTCGATGGCCACCGCCCGGTGGGAGATTTTGACATCTTCGGGTTGTCGTTCTCGACCGAGTTGGGCTACACGAACATGCTCAGCGCCTTGTCACTCGCTAACATCCCGCTGCTTGCTGCTGATCGCGATGACTCGCATCCGATAGTTGTTGCGGGCGGGCATGCGGCCTTTAACCCAGAGCCAATTGCGGACTTCATTGATGCCGCGGTGCTTGGCGATGGTGAAGAGGCGGTGCTACTCATTACCGATATCACCCGTGACTGGAAGCAGGCGGGCTGCCCAGGTGGCCGCGCTGGATTACTCTTTGAACTTGCCAAGACAGGTGTTATCTATGTCCCGGCCTTATACGAAGTCGAGTACTTGGAAGATGGTCGGATCCAGCGGGTTACTCCAACGGCACCCGAGGTGCCATGGCGGGTTCGCAAGCACACCTTGATGGATCTTGATAGTTGGCCGTATCCAAAACAACCACTTGTTCCACTGGCCGAGACCGTGCATGAGCGAATGAGTGTTGAGATTTTTCGAGGTTGCACGCGAGGATGTCGCTTCTGCCAGGCCGGGATGATCACCCGTCCGGTACGTGAACGAAGCATTACTGGGATTGCAGCAATGGTCGAAGACGGCCTGAAGAAGACCGGGTACGAAGAAGTCGGATTGCTCTCACTGTCGAGTGCTGACCATTCAGAGATTGGCGATATCGCCCGAAATCTTGCCGATCGGTATGAAGGATCACAGACCGCACTATCGCTTCCGAGTACCCGTGTTGATGCATTCAACGTTGATTTAGCTAATGAACTATCGCGCAATGGTCGGCGTAGCGGCCTAACTTTTGCCCCAGAGGGTGGCAGTGAGCGGATGCGCAAGGTAATCAATAAGCAGGTAACCGAAGAGGATTTAATTCGCACGGTTACGACTGCTTATTCGGCGGGTTGGCGGCAGGTGAAGCTGTATTTCATGTGCGGGTTACCAACCGAAACTGATGAAGATGTATTGCAGATAGCCCAGCTAGCCCGCGATGTGATCAAAGCCGGGCGTGAAGCAACCGGCTCCCGTGATATCAAATGCACGGTATCCATTGGTGGTTTCGTGCCCAAGCCACACACGCCATTTCAGTGGGCCGCGCAACTCGATCACGAGACCACAGACTCGCGTTTAGCAAAACTTCGCGATGCTATTCGTTCAGACCGCAATTATGGAAAGGCAATCGGCATTCGCTATCACGATGGCAAGCCGGGAATTGTCGAAGGCCTTTTGTCACGCGGTGATCGTCGGGTGGGTGCGGTAATTCTCGCGGCCTGGCAAGACGGTGCCAGATTTGACGGATGGAGCGAACATTTCTCCTACGACCGCTGGATGGGTGCTGCTCAGCGGGCTTTTGCGGGTCAGGTCGTCGACGTAAATTGGTACACCACCCGTGAGCGCATGAAAACTGAGGTTCTCCCTTGGGATCACTTAGATTCTGGGCTGGACTCTGACTGGTTGTGGGAAGACTGGCAGGCGGCACTGGATGAAGTCGCGATTGATGATTGCCGCTGGACCCCTTGCTTTGACTGCGGTGTTTGCGATCAAATGGACACTGAAATTCAGGTGGGTCCGACCGGGGTAACTGATTTGCCAATGCCTAAGGTGCCTGATCACGCGCCGGTCGCCGAACGCAACGCGCAGTTGCCGAACTGAGATGGCCCGACAGGCTCCGGTTCGCGATGTCGCGCCAACCGTGCAGCGCCTTCGCCTGCGCTATGCCAAGCGCGGTCGTTTGAGATTTTCCAGCCACCGCGATTTTCAGCGGGCCCTGGAGCGGGCGCTGCGTCGAGCTGAAATCCCGATGGCATTTAGTGCCGGGTTCTCGCCTCATCCAAAAGTCTCGTACGCCAACTCGGCACCAACCGGAGTGGCGAGTGAAGCCGAATATGTTGAAATTGGGGTCACCGAGCGCTGCGACCCGGGGGCGGTGCAGGCAGCTCTAGACGAGGCCCTACCCCCTGGCCTAGACATCGTGGAGGTGGTGGAGGCCCACACCCCAGATTTCGTGCAGCGGCTCGAAGCCAGTATTTGGCAAATTGAGCTCCCCGGGCTGGGGGTCACCGAAGTGGAAGTTGCGGCCCAAAAACTAATGGGTCAGGGCGAAGTGACGGTTGAGCGCCTCACGAAAAATGGGGTTCGGTCCTTCGACGCCCGGGGGCCGGTGATCTCGCTAGTGGTTGAATCTGGGCCGGAGTGTGCAATACTTCGGGCGGTAGTGCGGCATGCCACACCGTCAGTACGACCCGACGATGTACTTACTGCACTACGGCAGGTTGCGGACCTCGTGCCGCCAGCGCCCCCAAAGGTGACTCGGCTGGCACAGGGGCCGCTAGACCCAGACGGTGCGACCGTGGGAGATCCATTTACCCCCGACCGCGCGCCGCTGGCCGCCGCTAAGACTTGATGGGCGATCGGTAACGAGCGCTCACCCGACACTCGTCAACATCGGGAAACTGGTGCTTGACCCCTAAAGGAGTACGACCCAATGGTCGATAAAACTGAACCCACCACGACACCAGCCCCCCGCCGGCGTGCAGCTAGCCGCCCGGCCGGACCGCCTGCGGCAACGAGCGAAACCGTTGCCGAGAAGCCGGCCAAGAAAGCCGCCAAGAAAGCTACCAAGAAATCTGTACCCGAGAAATCATCACCAGAGAAATCGGTGCCAGATAAAACATCAGGTGAGAAATCATCACCCGAAAAACCGGCGAAAAAGGCGGCCAAGAGGGCGTCCAACAAGGTGGCCGAGGCGCCCGAAGCAAGCCCGGCCCCGATTAGCAAAGCGCCGAGTGCGGCCTTTATCGCGCCGTTGTTCCAGGCTGCTGAGCCCGCCCCGGTTACTAGTGCCGCGGTACGCAAGCGGGCAACTAGCAAACCAAAGGGCGCCGATGCGCCTGCCGCTGACGCGCCGGCCGCTCCAGAAAGTTCAGCCACCGAATCTGGTGCCGGCGTTGCCGGGGAGTCTGATGACGAAGCGCGTCGTCGCCGCCGACGTCGTGGGGGCCGTGGGCGCCGCCGCCGATCCGAAGATTCAGAGTCAGGCGCAGATGCGAGTGTCGATACTTCTGATAGCCAAGGTGAAGCCGGCGATGAGTCAGATGACGATGAGGATTCGGAGAATTCGGGAACTACGCGCCGCCGCCGTCGCCGTCGCCGTGGCAGTGAATCTGATGTCGAACCATCCCCGGATGATCCGCCCAACACCGTTGTCAAAGTGCGTGCTCCACGCGCGAGCGCGAAAAAAGATGACGCTAGTTCCATGCGTGGCTCAACGCGACTAGAAGCC